>JAUXCW010000192.1 GCA_030618705.1 Gammaproteobacteria bacterium
AACCGGCGCACGGTCCTGCTCTGGAAACCCCGGTCCCTCCGTCAATATCACTAAAGTCAGTGCCATTCGGGCCTGTCCCCACTCGAGATCCCCATGTAAACCGGGCTGAATTTATTCGGCCCCCGGGGGGTGCTCTCGCAGGTAGTTACACACGGTATCGACAATGGCCTGGGTCTGGCGATCGATCTCCAGGTTGACCCGGTCGCCGACAACCACACTGCCGAAGGTGGTGATGCGTAGCGTTTCCGGGATCAAACACACCTTGAAGGTGCCGGTATCCACACCGGCCACCGTCAGGCTGCAGCCGTTGAGCCCGATAAATCCGCGTTGGAAGATATAGGGCGCCAGCGCCGGCGGCAGCTCGAAGGTCAGTTCCGTGTTGTTCTCCGGTGTTGCGATGGCGACGATCGCAACCGCAGCGTCCACATGCCCGGATACGCCGTGACCGCCGATCTCATCGCCGTAACGAGCCGACCGCTCGATATTGACCCGACTGCCCCGCCCCAGCTGACCCAGAGTGGTGAGCTCGAGAGTCTGCTGCATGATGTCAAAGTGAACCCGATTACCGTCGATGGCGGTCACTGTGAGGCAGACCCCATCCACCCCCACGCTGGCGCCGATTTGCAGCTCCCGGGTTCGCTCCTCGTCCAGCTCCAGCACAATACTGTTCAGCCCCGGCTTGCACTCGAGCTGGACCACCTCATAAGCGCCCTGGACAATGCCTGTATACATAGCCTTTACTCCTCGAGCGCGCTGGCAATAATTTGCCGCGCCTTGTCCCGCAGTTCAGCGGCGGTAGACGCTCGAACTTCCGCGACATCGATGGGCGGGTGGATAATCATAACAGCGCTACCGGGGTGCAGATCCATGCCGTCGGGGGGAAGAATAGTATCGGCACCCCTGATGGTGATAGGCAAGATCGGCACATCGAGGTCTTTGGCCATTGTAAATGCACCCACCTTGAAGCGCTTCAGCACGCCGTCGCGACTTCGAGTCCCCTCGGGAAAAAACAGAATAGAAGTACCGGGCAGCAGATTCTCCTTGACCTGCTGTAACTGCCTCATCGACGCCTGGCTGTTGGACCGGTCGAGAAAGATGTGGCCCATCGCGGCACAGGCACCACCGATAAAAGGCACCCTGCGCAACTCCTTTTTTAATACCCATTTCAGGTCTAGCTCCAGCCAACCGTAGAGGATGGGTATATCCATCAGGCTAAGATGATTGGACACCACGATACAGGATTGTTGCCGGTCGAGTTGCACCTCGGCGAGCACCTCAAGCTTTGCCGGTACCAGGTACATCAGGCCATGCCCCCATATACGACCCATCCAACGGCTGGCCTTGCGTTGGCTGAAGGGCGCTATAAACAGGACTCCCACAAAGCTGATAAAAGTCCAGAACACCAGCCAGGGGATGTAAACCAGCCATTTATAAACAGAATAGAGTTTCATGAAGAAAATTCGGTAACCCTCGTTTCGATATTTTAATACGGATTGACCAGAGTCACCCACACGCTGATATGGGACCACAGGCTTATCAACAGACCGCGGCGCAGCAATTCTACCTCCTGCCGCTCGCCCTGTTTGGAATAATATTGCCTCAGGTACCACAATCTCAAGATTGACAGGATCGCCAAAAGCGCTATCAGGCCGGATAAGCAGCCACCGGCCCAGCCCATCCAGCCGACGAATAGAGCCGCGGCCAGCCCCCTGAACCAGGACATCGGATTGCGCAGCGACAGCAGATCCTGCGGGAGGATGCTGGTAAATAACGCACTGTACGAGACAAACATAGTGCCCAGCACGTGCAGGGCCTGTCCCTGGAGCATCCAGCCGACCACAGCCAGCAGCGCCAACGGCGTCAGCAAGGCATATAAAAGCCTCTGGTTTCGCGCCCGTTGTTCCTGCCTATCAACCAAAGCGCTTATCCGAGACAAAGGGGTTGTGCCGCCTCTCCTGGCCAAACGTAGAAACCGGGCCGTGCCCCGGCACGAAGGTGACATCGTCACCGAGGGGCCAGAGCTGGGTGACGATGGAATGTATAAGGGTATCGTGGTCACCCTTTGGAAAGTCCGTACGCCCGATCGAGCCCTGGAACAACACATCACCCACCAACGCCAGGCGCTCGGGCTGGTGGTAGAAAATTACATGGCCCGGGGTGTGACCCGGGCAGTGCCGGACACTCAGCGTTTGCTCGCCGAAGCTAACGGTATCGCCTTGTTGCAACCAGCGATCCGGCTCGAAGGCCTCGGTTTTCGGCATGCCCGCCATTTCGCTCCAGCTGGGCAACTGGTCGATCCAGAATCGATCCTCGATGTGCGGCCCCTCGATCGGGATGCCCAGCCGCCGACGCAGCTCGTCGGCGGCGCCGCAATGATCCATATGACCGTGGGTGAGAAATATCTTCTCAGCGGTGACATTCAATTGTTCCAGCGCCGCCACCAACTTGTCGGCCTCGCCGCCGGGGTCTACCAGGGCCGCCACACCGGTCTGCTCGCAGACCAGGATGGAACAGTTTTGCTGGAAGGGAGTGACAGGGACAATCGTGTATTTCATTGAGAACTCCGGCTAAGGTTTTCGATGGACGAGGATAAGCTTCATTCGAGGTCCCCATCGCGTTTTTGCTGCAATTGCCACATCTGCCAATAGCGCCCCCGCTGTGCCATCAACACGGCATGGGTGCCGCTTTCGACGACCGAGCCGTGATCCAACACGATAATATTGTCGGCATCGACAATGGTGGACAGGCGGTGGGCAATCACCAGGGTGGTATGATCCCGGGATACCTCGCGCAGCGCGCTCAGGATAGCGTGTTCAGAGGCAGAGTCCAGGGACGAGGTGGCTTCATCAAAAACCATGATAACCGGTCTTTTCAATAACATGCGGGCGATTGCCACACGCTGCTTCTCGCCCCCGGACACCTTGAGACCCCGCTCACCCACCCGGGTTTTCAGCCCGTCGGGAAGCGACGCGATAAAATGCTCCAGATGCGCCAGCCGCACCACCTCGTCTACCTCTGTCGGCTCCGCCCCGGGCTTACCGTAGCGGATATTCTCTCCCAGCGAATCATTGAACAGCACGGTATCCTGCGGCACCACGCCGATGGCCTCACGCCAACTGTCCAGCTGCAAATCCTGGATCGGCACGCCACCCACCCGGATACTGCCGCTATCGACCTCGTAGAAACGAAACAAAAGACGCGCCAGGGTCGATTTACCGGCGCCGCTCGGCCCGACAATAGCCACGCGTTGGCCCGGCGCCACAGTGAAACTGAGATCTCGCAAAATCTGCCGATCCGGGTGATAGGCAAAATTGACCCGGTCAAATTCGAGCCCATCCATGCCGCCCCGGTAGATTTTTGCACCGGGCTTATCCTGGATCCGGGGCACGATATCGAGCAGGCCGAACATGGCCTCGACATCGGTAAGCGTTCGGCGGATTTCCCGGTAGACAAAGCCCAGAATGTTGAGCGGCACAAAAACCTGCACCATAAAGGCATTGACCATCGCCAGATCGCCCAGCGTCATGGCGCCGCTCGCCACGCGGGACGCCGCCAGCCACATAACCACCGTCACGCTGACGGCGATAATCAGGCCCTGCCCTGTGTTCAGCGTCGTCAAGCTGTAAAAATTGACCACCTTGGCGTCCTCCCTGCGCTGCAGGTCCTGTTGATAGCGCAGTGCCTCATAGTCCTCGTTGTTGAAATACTTGACGGTTTCATAATTGAGCAAGCTGTCCACCGCCCGGTGATTGGCGTCGCTATCGCGCTGGTTAGCCGTGCGGATCAGGGTGGTACGGCGGTTGGTCATCCAAACGGAAAACGTCACATAGGCCGCGACGCCGGCCAGCACCACCACTGCAAACAAGGCATCCGCCGTGACGGCCATTATGATCGCCACCAACACCACCTCGATCAGGATCGGCGCCACACTGAATACCACCGATCGCAGCAGAAAACTGATGCCGTTGGTTCCGCGCTCCATATCCCTGGAAATGCCACCGGTTCGCCGGTCGAGATGAAACGCCAGATCCAGTTGATGCAGGTGGCGGAAGACGGTGAGGCTGATCGCTGACAGGGCTCGCTCCGCAACCCGGGCGAACACGGCATCACGCAACTCACCAAAGAACACCGAACTGAAGCGCAGCGCGCCATAGGCCAGCACCAGCCCCACCGGCACCAGTAATATCTGTATCGCCGGATCCTGCACCGAGCGGTCCAGGGCATCGACGATATACTTCAGGCTGACCGGAACCAGTACATTGGCCGTTTTGGCCAGCACCAATAAACCCAGGGCCAGGATAACGCGGCCGCGAAACCGCCAGAGATAGGGTAACAGGCGCGCTATTACCCGCCAGTCATGGTGGCTATCGGGGTCTGGCGGCAATCCACTCATGTGCTGCATAGCGTTGTGACAATAATCCTGGATAGAAAAAAACAGCTGGTCTCGCGGACCGGGGTCGCCAGGCCTTATTGGCGTAATGGCGTAAGAAAGCTGGCGTGGCGTTGCCGGCCCCCTGTTTGCTATATTGGCCGGCCACCCCTCGCGAGCAGTCGGGCATTGTAGCAAATCCCCCGGCCTTTGAGCATACAAGCAGGCCATCGGCGGCCCGCTGGTGAGCACAGCGCATTGGTCTAAACTTGGGCTAGGCAACAGACGGAATCAGCAATGAGTATCGATTGGAAAACGGAGGGAAAGACCGCTCTGGTATTGACCGGCGGTGGAGCCCGTGGCGCCTACCAGGTGGGCGTTCTGAAAGCCGTGGCCGACCTGTTCCCGAAGCGCAGCCACAACCCGTTTTCGATTATTACCGGCACCTCTGCCGGCGCCATCAACGCCGTCGCCATTGCCGCATCCGCCAATAATTTTCGCCTGTCGATTAAAAAAGTAGAAAAGATCTGGGCCGACATCTCGGTGAGCAAGGTCTACAACGCGGACACCCTGCATATAGCCGGCAGTTTCATACGGTTGTTCATGTCACTGTTCAACGCCGGCATCAGCAAGAGCAAGCCTATATCACTTCTCGACAACGAGCCCCTGCGAGAACTGCTGCGCCACTCGATTCAATTCCGCAATATCCAGTCCCGCATCGACAAGGGATACCTGGACGCGGTCGGCATCACCGCCTCCGCCTACACCAACGGGGAATCGGTGACCTTCTTCCAGGGCAATACCGAAATCAACAAATGGCACAACGCACGAAAAATAGGTGTGCCCTCGGTGGTCAGCATTGAACACCTGATGGCCTCCTCGGCCCTGCCGACGATCTTTCCCGCGGAGCTGATCGGCCGTGAATACTTTGGTGACGGTGCCCTGCGCCAGATTTCGCCGATCAGCCCGGCCCTGCGCATGGGCGCCGATCGCGCCATGGTCATCGGGGTCAGCGGCAATGTCCGCATGGAAGATACACCACCGGTTGACACGCATTCGCCCTCCCTGGCAAAGATGGTGGGCCATATCTTCAACAGTGCGTTTATCGATGCCCTCGACAGCGACCTGGATCACCTGGGCCGAATCAATGAACTGATCGGCATCATTGAAAATGAGAACCCTCGAGCCCCGACGGCAGGCCTGAAAACTATCGACCTGCTCTGTATCGAGCCTTCGATTGAATTCGACAAAATCGCGGAAAAGCATGTGCAGGACTTGCCTCGCACCATGCGCGCCGTGCTACAGGTCACCGGTGCCACCCAGCAAGGCGGTGGTGGCAGCATGGCCAGCTACCTGTTGTTTGAGGGTGCCTTCTGTCGGGATTTGATCCGCCATGGCTACAGCGATGCCATGGAGCAGGAAGATATGATCAGGCAGTTTTTCGGACTCTAGGCGCAGCCCTGGGTGCCCTCTTCCTCCTCGACATAGAGGATACGCGGATAGGTCAACTTGAAACTCTGCTGGTGCCCGCAGATGACACAGGCGTGGGGATGGTCGCCGCTGGCGGGGTCTATTTCACCCCTCTGCTCCATCATGCCGTGGCCACAGGCATCGCAGATGTAATTGACCTCGATGGTTTTAACCGACTTTTTCACTTCTGGCATATTGTCGTCCCCTTCTTGTCCTCGATCCCTGGCGGAAACCCGACCAGAGCTCTAATAACTATAGCGGTATTGGGCCTGGACTGAAAATCGACTATCCCGATTCAAGTCACATCAAGCGGTCCGGGCAAGTCCCCCTGTATTTTTTACAACGGGCACTTGAAAACCGCTGCCCCCGGACCTATTTATAAACCAAGGCCTGATACTCGGGGAGCCACAGCACGCCCCACCAAATATGCGCGTGGATATCAGTTTAGACTGAAATCCTTATCAGGGCCTTTGCATCGAACGGGGCCATTCACAACAGGAGCACAATACGATGGGTTATAAAGAAGACTTGCAGGACCTACTCGACAACCTCAAGCAGGAGCGCGATGAAATCAACCTCAAGCTGCACCTGGGACAAAAAGATTTGCAGGATGAGATGAAAGGCTTTGAAGAGCAATGGGAGGATTTTCGACTGCGCGGCGAAAAAGCCCTGACCGCGGCAGACGAATCTTCCGAAGATGTTTCAGCGGCGCT
>JAUXCW010000270.1 GCA_030618705.1 Gammaproteobacteria bacterium
CGGCGACGGCCTGGTCGAGGCTCTCCACCACCACCGCACTCTCCAGCAGGTCCACCGCACCCACCGAGCGCCAGACGGCTTTTTCGTGGGGAAACGACTTCGGCGCCACCAGGTAGAGGCGGCTCAAGCCCATGGTCTTCATGGCACGCGCCGCCGCACCGATATTGCCGGGGTGCGAGGTATTTACCAACACCACGCGGATATTGTCGAGGCTGTCAGACATGTATTGACCTGTATGCGAATGGCGCTTGGTTTAGAGTAAAATTGATAAAATAACGTGTTCACTATTTGTAGTTGGGCAAGGAACCGGGACTCCCAAGCCAGGACTCGCCGTAAATACCTCCATGTAGGCTCGGGTGCCGGGTCCAACCGGCACACGGTCCTGCCTTGGAAGCCCCGCTCCCTCTGTCAATTTCGCTCAATCACGCGCCAATATACTTTGGGCGAATCGGCGCGCAGTTTAGCAGAAACCGCGGCCGGAGTTTTGCTATAATCCCGCGCCCGCCCAATCAAGCCAGGGTCTACCATGCAAGCAATGCTCAACATCGCCCTCACCGCAGCCCGCAAGGCGGGCCGCATCATCGTCCGCGCATCGGAGGAGCTGGACCTGATTCACGTCGAGGAAAAGGGCAAGAACGATTACGTCAGCGAGATCGACCGCCGCGCCGAAGAAGAAATCATCTACCACCTGCACAAGGCCTATCCCGGGCACAATATCCAGGGCGAGGAAGGCGGCTGGCGGGAGGGCAAGGACGGCGCCAGCGACTACACCTGGGTCATCGACCCCCTGGACGGCACCACCAATTTTTTGCGCGGGATACCTCACTACGCCATTTCCATTGCCTGTAAATACCGGGGCAGGCTGGAGCACGGCTTGATTTACGATCCCGTTCGCGACGAGGTGTTCAGCGCGAGTCGCGGTGGCGGAGCGCGGCTGAATGACCACCGCATTCGGGTCAGCAAGCTCAAGGACCTGGACGGCGCGGTAATCGGCACCGGCATACCGTTTCGCTCGCACCTGCAGGGTCATCTTCCGGCCTACACTCGCAGCCTGGAAGAGGTCGCCACGCAAACGGCGGGTATTCGCCGGGCCGGCTCGGCGGCACTGGATCTCGCCTATGTCGCCGCCGGCAGGCTGGACGGCTTCTGGGAAATTGGCCTGAAGGAGTGGGATATCGCCGCCGGCGCCCTGTTAATACAGGAGGCCGGCGGCCTGGTGAGCGATTTCAAGGGCGGGCAGAGCTACCTGGACAGCGGTGATATCGTCGCCGGCAACCCGAAATGCTTCAAAGCCCTGCTAGTGATCGTCAATCAACACCTTGGATAGTTGAACTGCCTGGATAGCTGAACTGCTCGCGCTCAAGGCAGCGCATCCACCTCCGGATCTTCCTTCGGCGGCAGCACCAGGTCTTCGCGCTGGATATTCATTATCAACAGGATATTGGCCGCGACGTAGATCGATGAATAGGTCCCTACCACCACGCCAATCAACAGCGCCAGGGCGAAATTGTGGATCATTTCGCCGCCGAAAAAGTACAGTGCCAGCAGCACCATAATGGTGGTCAAGGATGTCACCAGGGTGCGACCCAGGGTCTCGCTCAGCGAAATATCAATTACCCGTTCCGGCTCCCCCTTGCGCAACTTGCGGAAATTTTCCCGAATGCGATCCGCTACCACGATGGTGTCGTTCAGGGAGTAACCGATAACCGCGAGCAGGGCCGCCATGACCGTGAGGTCAAAATTGAGCTGAAACAGCGCAAACACGCCCAGGGTTATGATCACGTCATGGGCCAGGGCGACCACCGCACCCACGGCAAACTTGAACTGGAAGCGCACCGCCACATACGCCATCACCACGCCCAGGGCCAACAACAGCGCGAGCCCACCCTGCTCGCGCAATTCCTCGCCCACCTGCGGCCCGACAAATTCAATCCGCCGCAGGGTGACCTCGGCACCACTGGCCTGGCGAAGCAATTCCACCAGCTCCGCACCGGCATCGTCGGAGAAGCTCTGGGACAGGCGCACCAGGATATCCCGCTCGGAGCCAAAGTGAATGACCACGGCGCCACCGAAACCGGCATCCGCCAGGGTCTGGCGAATATTGTCCAGCGGCTCCGGCTCTTCGTAGATGACTTCTATCTGTGTGCCGCCGGTAAAATCCAGGCCGAGGGCGAGATGCTTGGTCGCCAGGGCGGCAATCGAGCCCAGTAGCAACAGCGTTGAAAACACCACGCTGAGCTTGCGCCAGCGCATGAAAGGGATGATTTTTTTCTCTTCAGACATGGCCATAACCGGTTATATCGACAGTTTGCTGACGTTTTTACCGCCATAGATGAGGTTGATAATACCGCGACTGACAACGATAGCAGTAAACATCGAGGTCAGGATACCGATGGACAGGGTGACGGCAAAGCCCTTGATCGGCCCCGTACCCACGGCGTACAGGATCACCGCAACGATAAGCGTCGTGATATTGGCATCGATAATCGTGACAAAAGCCCGCTCATAGCCCGCCTTGATCGCCTGCTGCGGTGTCAGGCCGTTTTTGAGCTCCTCGCGGATGCGGGAGAATATCAGCACGTTGGCGTCCACCGCCATACCGACGGTGAGTACGATACCGGCGATACCAGGCAGGGTGAGTGTGGCCGAGAGGATGGACATACAAGCAATCAGCAGCACGAGGTTAAGCGCCAGGGCGATATCCGCGGCGATGCCGAACACCCGGTAGTACAGCAGCATGAATACCAGCACCAGCACCAGGCCAATCTGTACCGATTTGACCCCCAGGGCGATATTTTCCGCTCCCAGTGACGGCCCCACCGTGCGCTCCTCGACAAAATCTACCGGCGCCGCCAGTGCGCCCGCACGCAACAGCAGGGCCAGTTCCGCCGCTTCCACCGAGGAGTCGAGCCCGGTGATGCGAAACTGGGTACCCAGCGCGGCACGAATCGTGGCGAGGCTGATGATCTCCTTGATATTGTACTTTTCCTTGATCGGCACCTCGTAGCCGTACTCGTCCTCTTCGTAGCCGATGGTGCGGGACTTGCGCTCGATAAAGAGTACGCCCAGTTTGCGGTTGATATTGTCCCGCGTGGCGCGGTGCATCAGGGTACCGCCCTGGCTGTCCAGGGAGATATTGACCTCCGGCAGGCCGTTCTCGTCAAAGCTGGCACGGGCATTGGAGACTCGTTCACCGGAAATCACCACCCGTTTTTCCAGCCATGCGTTGGCGGAACCGCGCTCCTTATCGCGAAACTCGAATTTTTCCCGGGCCGGTTCATCCGCCCGGGCTTCCAGGCGAAATTCCAGGTTGGCGGTTTTGCCGAGGATTCGCTTGGCGGCGGCGGTATCCTGGATCCCGGGCAACTCCACCACGATACGGTTGCGGCCCTGCTTCTGTACCAGGGGTTCCGCCACGCCGAGTTCATTGACCCGGTTACGCAGGGTGGTGAGGTTCTGGCTCACGGCATCGTCGCTGATGGAGCGGACTTCCGACTCCGGTAGAGCCGCGCTCAACAGATACTGGTCTCCCTCTTGTTCGGTGCTGCGCACGAGGCTGGAGAAGTTCTCCCGCATCACCTGTACGGCCTGGTCGAGCAGCTTCTCGCTGGCGAACTTACCGACGATATGATCGTCCTCCAGCGATACGATGCCTCTTATCCGCTGTTTGCGCAGATCTCGCTTGTAATCGGTGGTCAGGGTACGCAGGCGGTTATTGACCGCCGTGACGGTATCGACCTCGAGCAGGAAATGCACGCCGCCACTCAAATCAAGACCCAGCTTCATCGGCTGGGCACCGATGGCCGCCAGCCACGCCGGGGTGTTCGGCGCGAGATTCAGCGCCACCACGAAGCCGTCACCCAGGGCGCGCTGGACCACGGACTTCGCCCTGAGCTGCGCTTCCTGGTCACGCAGGCGAATCAGGGCTCTGCCGTCCTCCAGGGTTTCACCAAAATAATCGACACCGGCCTCTTCCAGAGCGGCGTTGACCCGCTCCATTTGCGCCGGCTCCAGCACCTCTCTGCTGCTTTCACCACTGATTTGTATGGCCGGGTCCGGTGCGTAGATATTGGGTAGCGCGTAAATCACGCCAAATATCATCACCAGAATGATTAACAGATTCTTCCACCAGGGATACTTATTCAGCATGCTTTAACCAATTCATTGAATTCTCACTCCGCTCCAGGCCGGGAAGGTATGTACGGGGGAGGCAGCGTGCAATATCTGCCGCAATATACGCCACCCCTTTTCGGCGGCGCCCATTATTATCGAAAAGACCGCATAAACCAATGTTCATTTTATTCGAGCCGGACCCAAAGCACGTCATAGCGCCGAGGATCGTTGGCACATACTGTCGGGCCAAGCCTATACAGGAAAGGCAGTTGCTACCAAGCAGGGCAATGAACCGGGACTTCCAGGCCAGGACGCGCCGTGAATACGTCCATGTAGGCTCGGGCGCCGGGTCCAACCGGCGCACGGTCCTGGCCTGGAAGCCCCGGCCCCTCCGTCAGGATCGCTGCCACTCGAACCCGGATTCATAAATCCAGTTTTTTACACATTAATTTCTACTAAGTACAGCCATCAACCCACCCAAACCCGGGCATTGCGGAACAAGCGCATCCAGGGCGCGTCCTCGCCCCAGTCATCCGGCCGCCAGGAGTGCTGCACGGCGCG
>JAUXCW010000190.1 GCA_030618705.1 Gammaproteobacteria bacterium
GCTTTGGGTTCAACGGTTGGATGTCGTTGAGCAATCCCCAGCGCATCTCCCCCAAATAGCCCGTCCTCCGGGGAATCTTCGCCCAAAAAGGTATCAGCGCGGACTTGAAGGAGTTGGGCAACAGGATAGCCTGGTCGTAGTGTTCCGTCGACAGCGCTCGACCCAGCCGATAACGCTCGGCCAACTGCAAACTGCCGTGCCCCACCGGCATGTCGATACTGTTGCGCACCTGGGGCATTCGACCGAGTACCGGTGCCGCCCAGGCGGGAGCCAATACATCCAGCACCAGAGAGGGATGTTGCTGTGCCAGCAGTTTAAACAGGCTCTGGGCCATGACCATATCACCGACCCAGGAGGGCCCGACGACGAGGATCTTGTCATTGCCAGTGCTCACCTGGGCGGCCCGGGCACGCTATCAGACCACCGGCGTCAGCCAGTCCGGCCTCGCCTTGTCACGGCCGCGGACCAGGTCGAAAAAGGATTTCTGCAATTGCTCGGTCACCGGACCACGACTGCCACTGCCGATGGACCGCGCATCCAGCTCCCTGATGGGCAGCACTTCCGCCGCGGTACCGGTAAAAAAGGCTTCATCGGCGATATAGACCTCATCCCGGGTGATACGCTTTTCAACCACCTTGTAACCCAGGTCCCCCGCTAATTGAATGACCGCGTCCCGGGTAATACCCTCCAGGCAAGAGGTGAGCTCCGGCGTATAGATAACCCCGTCGCGCACCATAAAAAAGTTTTCCCCACTGCCCTCGGCGACGTAACCCTCCGGGTCCAGCAACAGAGCCTCCTCGGCGCCGGATTGAAGCGCCTCGCGAAGGGCGAGGATAGAGTTGATGTAGTTACCACTCGCCTTGGCCTTGGTCATGGTGATATTGACGTGATGGCGGGTATAGCTGGAGGTACGAACCACGATGCCGCGGTTGATCGCATCGGGGTCCATATAGGACGGCCAGTCCCAGGCGGCGATCATACAGTGGGTTTGCAGGCCATCGGCGCGCAGGCCCATGCCCTCGGAGCCGAGGAAGCACATAATTCGAATATAGGCCTCGTGCAGGTCGTTGTCCCTGATTACCGCCTTTTGCGCTTCGAACAGCTGCTCATTCTCCCAGGGCATTTCCATGCCCAGTATTTTGGCGGAGCGAAACAGGCGATCGGTATGCTCCTGCAGGCGAAAAACGCAGGTGCCGCGATTCTCCGCGTGATAGGCGCGCACGCCCTCGAACACGCCCAGCCCGTAATGCAGCGTGTGGGTTAGAAAATGAACCTTGGCGTCACGCCAGGGTATCATTTCACCATCGGACCAGATAACTCCGTCGCGGTCGGCAAAAGACATTTCTGTAACTCCTGAATCGACACGATGCACCGGTTCACCCAATGCGCCGTGTTGGTTTTATCTAAAATGTATGACGCCGCAAGGCGAGACCGTTAGCGGCTGTCCGCCTCTATCAGCTGTTGCCAGGCCTGGCGAACCAGGGCCCTCTCGGCAGTAAAGCGACTGGCCTCCACCTGCCCCGGTTCCTGCTGCAGGGCGAGCCGATGAGCCAGCACGCGATAGCTCTTATAGGCCTCGGCCAGGCCGCACGCCACACTGTCACTCAACAGGCCGGCCTCGCGCAGGGATTCCAGAATGCGGATATTGTCCGTCCAGCGCGTCAGGGTCGGGTAGGAGTGAGCCCAAGCCAAAACCGCGAATTGAACCATAAATTCGATATCAACGATACCTCCGCTGCCCTGTTTGAGCTGAAAATAGGGCGTGGGGCCAGTCTCCGCATCCGCCGGCAACAGGTGATCACGCATTTTCTTGCGCATGTCCTGAACTTCCTGGCGCAACTCACTCTCCTCGCGCGGCAGCGACAGCAAGCGGCGGCGCAGTGCCTCGTAATCCTGGCCCAGTCGAATCTCGCCGGCAACGACCCGCGCCCGTACCAGCGCCTGGTGCTCCCAGGTCCATGCTTCACTGCGCTGGTAGCTCTCGTAGGCCTTGAGCGAGGTCACCAGCAGCCCCGCCCCACCGGAGGGCCGCAATCGCATATCGACCTCATAGAGCGGACCCAGGGTGGTCGCGGTAGTGAGAATATGGATGATGCGCTGACCCAGGCGGGTGAAGAAAACCTGCCCGGCTATGGGCCGGTCGCCGTCGGTGGCCTGGTTGGGGTCGCCGTCGTGGACAAAAACCAGGTCGAGGTCGGATCCGTAACCCATCTCGATACCGCCTAACTTACCGTAACCGACGATAATAAATTCGGGCTGCTGCGGCCGGTCGCCATCGCGGCCGACAGGAAGGCCGTGGCGGCTCACCAGGTTGCGCCATGCCAGTTCCTCCACATGGGCCAGAATGACCTCGGCGATCAGCGTCAGGTAATCGCTGACCTTCATCAAGGGCAAGCGCTCGGTGGCCTCGGACGCGGCAATACGCAATATATGGGCCAGGCGAAAATACCGCAGCGCCTCCATATGCCCCTCCAGGTCATCCCACTCCAGCCGCATGACCTGTTCCCGCAGCTCGTTGCAGAGGATTTCCTTGTCCGGCACCTGGTACAGTGTGGCGACGTTGTGCAGCTCATCCAGCAATACCGGATGGCGGGCGAGCTGGACGGCAATCCAGGGGCTGGCGCCGCAGAGTATGCCCAGTTGTTGCCGCACCACCTGGTTTTCCAGCAATAACACCAGGTAGGCGGTACGCCGCAGGACCGCCTCGACCAGCGGCAGCAGCCTCTCGAACACCACGTCCGGCCGGGGGGTGGCGGCCACCTCCCTCAGCATCACCGGCATAAACGCATCCAGCCGGCTGCGCCCCTCGCTCTGCATATGGCACACTTTGTGGCTGTCGCGCAGGGTGGACAATTGCGCCCGGATTTTTTCCGGCTGCGCGAAACCCTGCTTTCGCAGGAAATCCAGCGCCGCCGCCTCGTCAATTTTCGCCAACCACAGGTCTAGCCATTCGCCACTACTGTCGCCGCGCGCTTCCCCGGCGTCCCCGGGCTCGATCAAGCCCTCGAAATGGGCGCATACCTTCTCCCGGTGCTCATCGAGCCGCGCACGAAACGATAGCCAATCCCCGTAGCCCATCACTGCGGCGACCCGCAAGCGATCGAGCTCGTCCTCCGGCAGCGCCTGGGTTTGCTGGTCGTACAAGCCTTGAATGGCGTGCTCGGTATTACGCAGGAAAATATAGGCCGATTTGAGCTCTGCCACCGCTTCTGCGGGCATATAGCCACCAGCGGCAATGGCATCGAGCACCTTCAGCAGGGAGCGCTCCTGTAATTGCCGCTCACGCCCACCGCGAATCAGCTGAAACGCCTGGGCGATAAACTCTATCTCGCGAATCCCCCCGGCGCCGAGCTTCACGTCGTCCTGCTTGCCGAGGCGGCTCACCTCGCGCTGGATCAGGGCCTTCATTTCCCGCAGGGATTCGATCGCACTGAAATCGGTATAGCGACGGTAGACAAAGGGCCGCAGGGTTTCCATCAAGTTGCCGCCCTGCTCCGGATCGCCGGCGACGACCCGCGCCTTGATCATCGCGTAGCGCTCCCAGTCCCGCCCCTGGGTGTGGTAGTACTCCGCCATTGCGTCGAAGCTAAGGGCCAGCGCCCCGCTCTGGCCATAGGGTCGCAGGCGCATATCGACGCGAAACACGAAACCGTCACCAGTGCGGGCATCCAGCAGTCGAATCAGTCGCTGGCCGAGGCGAATAAAATAATCCTGATTGCCCAGGGTACGACGTCCTCCGCGGGTTTCTCCGGCACAGGGAAACGTGAACATGAGGTCGACATCCGAGGACAGGTTGAGCTCACGCGCTCCCAGCTTGCCCATGCCCAGCACCACCATACGACAGGGTTCGCCATCGGGGCCGACCGGTTCGCCAAAGTCCGGCCGCATATCCTGGTACAGCCAGTTCAGGCAGGCATCGATACACGCATCGGCCATCGCCGACAGATCACCCGTGGTCTCCGCCGTGTCCGCCAGGCGATTGAAATCCCGCCAGATGATCCGACACTGTTCCCGGCTGCGAAAGTGACGCAGCGCCTGCGACAATTGCGCCTCATCGGCGGCCGCCGACGTGATTGATGCCAGCTGCTCTCCCCAGCGCGGGACGGGGAAGCTTCGATGCAGGTCCCCCGAGCGCAACAGGTCGAGCAGCATCGAGGGCCGCCGCTCGAACTGCTCACTGACATAGGGGCTGGTCGGCAGAATCCGCGCCAATTCGCCAGCTTCACGGGGGCCCAGTTCGGCGCCCAAGCGGGCCAGATCAGGCTCGGACCACTCCTTGAACAGCTGGTCGGATACCTGTGCCAATTGGTCTTGCAGCGGCGCCGGCAAATCCGGCGCTGACAGGGAAACTCTGGCCATAAATCCACACTTGCCCGGGTAAATGAGTACGCACGGCTACCGACCCTGGGGGTCGGACCGGTTAAGGCTCAGTATACCTGTTTGGGAGTCGATTTGGCTCGGATATCAATGGAGTCGGGCTAGCCTGGAAATGTCACCAGATGGTGAATTTTCCGGGCTAGTGATTGGCCGGGGCGGGCGCGACGCGCATAACCTCCTCGATGGTGGTTTCGCCGTTGGCCACCTTGCGAGCACCGCTGAGTCGCAGCGTACGCATACCCTCCTTCATCGCCTGCAGGCGCAGCGGGCCGATCTCCACCTCGCTGCCGACCAGGTTTTGCACCGTGTCGCTCATGGTGAGGATTTCGTACAGGCCCTGGCGACCCATATAGCCGGTATTGCGACACTCGAGACAACCCTCGGCTTTCATCACCTGTTCCGGCGCCGTCACCGACCAGGGGTGAACCAACTGCTGCCAGGCCGAGGCCTCCGTCCGATGTGGCGTCTTGCAATGGGGGCACAGGGTGCGCACAAGACGTTGCGCCATGATACCCAGAACCGTCGCCCGCAACAGGTAGGGGGGCACACCGATCTCCAGCATGCGCGTGAGCGCCGAGGGCGCATCGTTGGTGTGTAGCGTCGACAACACCAGGTGACCGGTCAGGGCCGCCTGTATCGCCATCTCGGCGGTTTCCAGATCGCGTATCTCGCCGATCATGATGATATCGGGATCCTGCCGCAGTAATGAACGCACCCCGGTAGCGAAATCCAGGCCGATATTGTGGTGTACCTGCATCTGGTTGAACGCGGGCTCGACCATCTCGATCGGGTCCTCGATGGAGCAGACATTGACCTCGGGCACCGCCAGTTGCTTGAGAGTGGTATAGAGGGAGGTGGTCTTGCCGGACCCGGTCGGGCCGGTTACCAGCACGATGCCGTGGGACTGTGAAGTCATCTCTCGCCAGCGCTGGAAATCCTCGTCCGCCAGCCCCAATTCACTAAAGCCGCTGACCAGCACCTGGGGGTCGAAAATCCGCATCACCAGCTTTTCACCAAAGGCGGTGGGCAGGGTAGACAGGCGCAACTCCACTTCGCTGCCGTCGGTGCGCACGGTTTTCAGGCGACCGTCCTGGGGCCGGCGCTTCTCGGCGAGATCCATACGGCCAAGAATCTTGATGCGACTGGTAACGGCGGCCGCCACCTGGATCGGTAATTCGTAAACCGTATGCAGCACACCGTCGATACGAAAGCGCACCTTGCCGATTTCACGCCGGGGCTCCATATGAATATCGCTGGCCCGCTGGTCGAATGCGTACTGCAACAGCCAGTCGACGATACTGACGATATGCTGGTCGTTGGCGTCGGGTTCCTGCAGATTGCCCAGCTCCAGCATCTGCTCCAGGTTGGTGAGCATACCGGTGCCGCGATTGCCGCCCGGCCCACTGGCTCCGCTGACGGAACGCGCCAGGGTGTAGAACTCCACCATATAGCGCTCGATCTCGGCCGGAGTGGCCAGCACCCGAACCACCTGCTTGCGGGTGACATGCTCGAGACCCGACTCCCACTCGGCCACATAGGGCTCCGCACTGGCCACCAATACCCGATCGGCGTCGACCTCGACCGCGAGAATACTGTGACGCTTGGCAAAGGCGTAGGACATGACCTGGGTCACCGAGGCGACATCGATTTTCAGTGGGTCGATACGGTACAACTCCTGCCCGACCTTATCGCCCAGCCAGCCCATAATCGACTCATCGCTGTGGGGTTTCTGTTCGCGGGAGGGGTCGGGCAGCTCCTGGGCGCCGAGATAGCTCACCGGATGGCGCGAGGCGTCTTCCCTGCCACGGGGCACCAGGCTGACCCGCTCGGCATCGGCGGGCAGTAAACGCCGGTCCGCGACCATTTCATCCAGCAGATAACGCAGATCCAACTGGCGATCACTGCCCGTATTGTGAGCGAGAGCGTGTGTCATGCTTGTGTCTCGTGTGTCATGCTTGTGCCCCTGGGGCATCGTCGGGTAAAAAGTGTATCCAATGAAGTATTGGCGCTGGTAGCCGGTTTGCCAAGCCCGGCGCCAGATAAAGCCAAATGGCGCTTGCTTTAGCGAAGAACCGATAAGAAAAGGCTTTTCCATGTAGTTGGGCGAGGAACCGAGGCTCCCAGCCCAGGACTCGCCGTAAATACATCCATGTAGGCTCGGGCGCCGGGTCCAACCGGCGCACGGTCCTGCTCTGGGAGCCCCGATCCCTCCGTCAATATGGCTTAATATGCGGCATTTGGATTAAGCCCACATGGCGGGCTGTAA
>JAUXCW010000084.1 GCA_030618705.1 Gammaproteobacteria bacterium
CGGGGATCAGGTCCGAATTACCGCTGCTGTCCGAACTCACCGTGGGATAGACATAAAAGCAATCGACAGGTGGATCTGCAAGCGGTTCGAACGGTTCCAGTTCAGTCGTTCCGTCCGCATGGACAATCGTTGCATCCAGGTTTGCTGCACAGACGTTATCAGCGGTTGCAAGGCCAGAATGACATAACCAATTCTGGCTATTGCCGTACTGCTCGCTTGTATAGCCCACAAAGGGGTTTACCGCGCCGGTTACGTCATCGTCATCATGGCCGGAACTACAAGCGGCAAGTAGCGCAAAACCCAGCAGTAGTATGGGTGAGAAGCCTGTTGTCATTCTGTTCATTGGATTTATCACCTCACAAGATAGTCCCGATTGGTCAATACAGCAGTCTGCTATGGTTCTGATTCGAGTTCAAGTCGATCGGTGGCATGTTGGCAATATCCAGGCGCTATGGTCGATTTGCGCGATCCCACCGATTTCCGACCTGTTACGGTCATTCCGGGATGTCGTCATTCCTGCGCAGGCAGGAATCCAGGGATTTTAGCGAAGTCTCTATCCGCAGATCGTTTCCCACAGTTCCCGCCAATCTGGATTATCTGTTTCAATGAGTTTTAACTTCCATGCTCGCTTCCACTTCTTCAATTGCTTTTCTCTTAGGATGGCAGCGCTCATTTCTCCATGCAATTCGAAAAAATTAGGCGTCCCCTGAATTCTAGCCCTTTACTCCTTGTCGCGTAAGTCTCAGCTGCATGTAGGTGTAACAAAAGGGCAGCAATCACTTGGAGCAAACCACGAACTGTGCTCCAATTGAACACATGACTGCCCTGAATCAGACATCCGACGCGTTGTGCGCCCAGATTATTGAGTTGGCCCGGAGTAATCCGCAGGTCAAGCTTTTGTGGCTATACGGCTCTCGAGCAAATGGCACAGCCTGTGCAACCAGCGACTACGACTTCGCAGTTGCCTTTGATTCCCGGCTGGAAAACCCACTGGAAAGACGCCTGCGCCCAGAGCTGCTAACAATGGATTGGCAGAGGACGGTAAAAGCCGCCGACAATGCACTTTCCGTTGTAGATATAAACCTGACGCCCTTAACACTGTCTTTAAATATAGTTGGCGACGATTCAAAGCTGTTGGTGAATAAGGACGAGCTGCGCTATATCAGGGAGCTGAATCGCATCTGGGGCTTATGGTCAGACAGTCAATGGCCATATGATCAGCAATCAATAACAGAAAGCAGAAATCCATGAATTATCAGGCTTACGTTACTGCCTTAATTGAGCAGGTTGCCGTCCATTGCAGACAGCTCGATTCCCTGAGTGGCAAAAATAAACCCCTGTCCCTGCTGGAGCGAAGCGCTGCCGAGCGCAGCTTGCAAATATTGGTAGAAAGTGCCATCGGAAGCGCCAAACACCTGAACAAAAAAGCGGGTCTACCCGAACGACTGGACAATTATCAGACTATCCAGCAGCTTACCGAAGAGCTCGATATTAACCCGGATTACCTCCCCCAGCTAAAAGGTGCTATTGGCATGCGCAACGCGATTGTTCACGACTATCTGAACCTTGACTGGGAGCTTATTCAGGCCGTACTGGATGGCCAACACTATCAGCGCGTGGCCAACTTTGTGCATGACCTATGCGAGCAACTGCTTACCAATTAGCTGGCCTGAATCCAGTTCGTCAAATTCAGGTAATGTGCAGGGCTGATCCCCCGATGAATAGCCAACCAAAGCCCCTATACTCGAAAATGGGGGGTCAAGTATCATATTGACTCTTTATTCGATTAAACTTCCTCAGCAATATTCTGAACACCCGACCCCCTGAGGACATATTCGTTCAACGTCCGAAACTGACAACTGAGCCTGTCATGGTGAAGAACAGCCTGGAATTCAATGACCGGTATACACCCGGTAGCGGCCTGATAGTACTGCCGTAATCTCTGGGTCAATGGCGGCTGCCTGGTCAATCACCGTTTGTCGCTCAGCTGTTCAGCGGGAAGGCATCCCGGCTTGTTTCCGGGGTCGCCCCAGGCATCGGCAAATCGGGGGCAGTCTTTATCCTGAGAGCGTATATGGAGAGGTATTGTGGCCATGAAACCTCTGACAAGAACAGGCAGCAGATAGTGAACTGCCGGTACTTTAGGCGTTAAATCTGAAACCTGCACAACCTATTGTACATGTTATACTTGTACAATATATCGTACAATTTAAAGGTGGCGGCGATGAAAGTCATAAATTTTTCAGAGGCAAGAAATCATTTAAAAAGCGTTTTGGATCAAGTGGTTGCAGATGCTGACTGCACTGTGATCTCTAGAAGAGATGCTGAGGATGCTGTTGTTATGTCTCTTGATCATTACAACAGTCTTATAGAGACTGTCTATTTGCTGAAGAGCCCTGCTAATGTGGCACATTTAGCAAAATCTATAGATCAGTATCGCAGAGGAAAAACAGAAGAGCACGGATTGCTTGATGATTGAATTGCTAACATGGACTAAAGAAGCCTGGTCTGACTATACCTATTGGCAGACTCAAGATAAAAAAACTTTAAAACGCATTAACAAACTCATCCTGGATACCAAAAGGTCTGCTTTTGACGGTATTGGTAAACCTGAGCCATTAAAGGAGAATCTTTCTGGTTTTTGGTCACGTCGTATAGATGAAAGTAACAGGCTTGTATATACAGTTGATGATAATCAACTAACAATAATTTCATGCCGTTACCATTATGAAAAATGATTTAACAAGGCAAGGTTACGGACAAGCAAAGCTTGCGGCGTGTGTGAGCGCCTGCTTTGGCTACCGACCCATTCCAATTCTACGCTACCTATTACCGCTATTGGCAAACTGACCGGACTGTTGACGAACAGGGCGCCTACAACGATTCAAGAAACTCGATAACCGCCGCGGTGAACAGGTCGTTACGGTCACCGGCAACCATGTGGCGGGCGTGCTCGACATCGACGTAGCGTGCGTGGGGGACCAGCTTGAGAAATTCCTGCGCCAGCTCCTCGGTAACCAGGTTGCTGAGGCGACCGCGCACCAGCAGGATGGGTTGCTGTATCCGACTGACGGCGTCTTCCAATCGATGCAGTGCACCGATCTGCTCTTCCTGGGGGGCGACAAACGCCGGATCCCAGTGCCAGCGATAGCGGCCGTCATCGTCCCGGCGCAGGTTTTTATCCAGGCCGCTCAAGTCCGTGCGCGGCGGGCGGCCTGTGTACTCGGCGATGGCGGCGGCGGCCTGCTCGAGGCTGGCAAAGCCGTGTTCTATGTCGGCGCGCATAAAATTGATGATATTGAGTGCGCCGGCCGGGTTCATGCGGGGAGTGATATCCACCAGCACCAGGGCGGAGAACAGTTGGTCAGCGGATTCGCCCTGGGCCAGCATGGCGGATAGTCCTCCCAGGGAAGCGCCTACCAGCGCCGGTGGCCGGGAGAATTGACGGGCTATGGTCGCCTGGTCGGCGGCGAAGTGTTCCATGTCGTAGTTGCCGTCCGTGGACCAGTCGCTTTCGCCGTGGCCGCGGTGATCGTAGGCCACGGCATACCAGCCCTTTGCAGCCAGGGCTTCGGCAGTGCCGCCCCATGAGTGGCGGGTCTGGCCGCCGCCGTGGGCGAGCAGTACCGGCTTGTCGCCGGGGTCGCCCCAGGCATCGGCGCATATTTGATTGCCATCGGGTAGCTGGTAATTGAGAGTGGTCTTTTGCATGTTTTGTGATTCGCTAGCCGAACAGTTTGCCGATGGTATAGCTTATCGCGTTCTCCACACGATAAATACGCGGGCCCAGATTCAAAATGCCAAACCCTGCCTGCCGAAATTTATCGACCTCATAGTCGATAAAGCCGCCCTCTGGCCCGATCGCCAGTATTGTCCGGCTGGCCGTAGTGGCAGATACGCCTGCGCCGCCAGGGTGTGCCACCAGCGCCTGCCCGTCCCCCACCAGCGCCGGCAGTTCATCCTCGACAAAGGGTTTGAAGCGCCGCTTGAATTCGATGGCGGGGAGGCGGGTGTCCCTCGCCTGTTGCAGGCCGTCGATAAGATGGCGTTTTACCGTGTCGGCCTCCAGCGCCGGGCTGCTCCAGAAGCTTTTTTCGACCTTGTAGCTGTTGATGATAATCAGCTTTTCTACCCCGAGTTCGGCGACGCTGCGAAAGATACGGCGCAGCATCTTCGGTCGGGGCAGGGCCAGCAGCAGGGTGAGCGGGAGTTTCTCGGGGGGCGGG
Source organism: Gammaproteobacteria bacterium (assembly GCA_030618705.1). Classification (GTDB taxonomy): domain Bacteria; phylum Pseudomonadota; class Gammaproteobacteria; order Pseudomonadales; family JAHEGP01; genus JAHEGP01. The sequence continues at coordinate 4,227 of JAUXCW010000084.1, forward strand.
GTATAGAGGCTGACTTCGATATCGACCTGTCTGTCGTCGATGGCGCGGATAGTGCCGACACCGGTCAGCCCGTCGATCACACCGACGCGGACGGTATCGCCGACGGTCGAGTGATGTATCTGCGCGATATGTTGGAAACGTCGGTCGTGCAGTAATGCCCGGTTTCCGGCAATAAAATCATCCTCTGAGAGCAGGATCAGGTTCACTGTTTGTCGACGGTCTCATCGCCATCTTCGTTTTCATACACAGGCTCCGCCCACAGGTCGTATTCATCCGCAGCGGTAATATCGACCAGCAGCGCGTCACCGGGGGTGGTGTCGGTAAAACCGTCGAGATAGACCGCGCCGTCGATTTCCGGTGCGTCCGCATAGCAACGTCCCACGGCGCCGTTTTCATCCACCTCGTCGATCAGGATCTCCATCCGCTGACCGATACGGGCCTGCAGTCGCTGTGCCGATATGCGCTGTTGCGTCGCCATAAAGCGATCCCAGCGCTCCTGTTTGACCGCCTCGGGCACCGGGTCGGGCAGCGCGTTGGCGCTGGCGCCTTCCACCGGGGAATATTGAAAACAACCCACGCGGTCGAGTTGTGCCTGCTCCAGCCAGTCCAGCAGGATTTGAAAATCCTCCTCGGTCTCGCCGGGAAAGCCGACGATAAACGTCGAGCGGATCACCAGCTCCGGGCAGATTTTGCGCCAGGCCTCGATCCGCTCCAGGGTTTTATCCTGGTCGCCGGGGCGCTTCATCAATTTGAGCAGCCGTGGGCTGGCATGCTGGAAGGGAATGTCCAGGTAGGGCAGGAGTTGGCCCGCAGCCATCAGCGGAATGAGTTTGTCGACATGGGGGTAGGGGTAGACATAGTGCAGCCGCACCCATATCCCGAGCTTTCCCAGCTCGACGCAGAGGTCTTGCATGCGGGTTTCGACCAATTGGCCGTCGATCGGGTCGAGTTTGTATTTGACGTCGACCCCGTAGGCGCTGGTGTCCTGGGAGATCACCAATAGCTCCCGCACGCCCGCCGCCACCAGTTGCCTGGCTTCCTTCACTATGTCGGCGATGGGCCGGCTGACCAGTTTGCCGCGCATGGCAGGGATAATGCAAAAGCTGCAGTGGTGATTGCAGCCCTCGGATATTTTCAGGTAGGCGTAGTGACGCGGTGTGAGCTTTATTCCCTGGGGTGGCAGCAAGTCGATATGGGGGTTGTGGTCCTCTGCCGCCGGCGGCAGAAACTGGTGAACCGCATCTAACACTCCGTTTGTGTCGGCGGGGCCGCTGATGCTGAGCACCTCGGGGTTGGACGACAGGATGGATTCGGCATCCGCGCCCACGCCCATGCAGCCGGTGACGATGACCTTGCCGTTTTCGGCCATTGCCTCGCGAATGGCATCCATGGATTCCTGTTTGGCGGAGTCGATAAAGCCGCAGGTGTTGACCACCACGACATCGGCATTGTCATAACTCGGGCTGATCTCGTAGCCATCGAGCTTGAGCCTGGTGAGAATACGCTCAGAATCCACCAGGGCCTTGGGGCAGCCGAGGCTTACCAGGCCAACCCGTTTTTTTGCTACTGTATCGTTCATGTAATCGGCGGCTTTCTGCTCTGCTTTCCCGGCGGCCATGATAGCACGGCCGGCTCAGCGGGAAGATTGGCCGGCTGCCGGGGCTATCGTCACGGTAGCTCGCATTACACCGCCGGATTCAATGATTTGTTCATCGTCGAATGCCGCGCCCCGTTCGAGGCAGATAAACGCCTGGTAGTTCTCCTCTCCGAGGTCGGCCATATTCGCGGCCAGTCGCGCACCCGGGTTCCATACGATGGCGCTCGGCGCGTTGTCCGCGCTTATGTGAATCTCCGGCTCGCCGCGAATCACCTGTTGTTTGCCGACGCCCAGGTAGACGCGATCAAATTCGCCGTCGAAACGTGGGTCGCCACTTTGGGTAAACCTTTCCAGCTCTCGGGTATTATCCAGGTATTCGACCTGGTCCAGGCCGGTGACGAAAACCTTGTCGAGCCGGCTCACGGGGTGATAGCTGTGTAGCGCCCAGGACAAGGGCATGGGAAGCTCAGAGCAGTTTTTTACCTGCAGCTGTATCACCAGAGCCGCGCTGAAAGTGATGGTCAATGTCGCTTCGAAGCAGTGCTCAAACAAGGGGTGTGGTGTCTGTGCGAATTGCCTCAAGGCCAGTTTCAGTCGGGTTTCGCCACTATCGTTGGTGATGGCTTGCTCCAGTGCCCAGCGGATGGTGCGAGCAAGCCCATGCCTGGGCTTGTCCGGGTCACGCCGGTTGACGCCGAACCAGGGCAGGCAGACGGGAATGCCGCCGCGGAGGGTCTGGCCGTTTTCAAATACTGCCCTGGGGCTTACCCAGAGTAAATCCGCACGATCCCGGGGTTTAAAACTCAGTATCTGCGCGCCCTGTAACGCAAGCGTGCCGCTACAGTAGCGATTATTCACCTGCAATAGAGGGAATTCCTCCGTGGCATGCGGGTAGATCGAGCGGGCCTCCACCGCTTGTATCCCGGGACAGGAAGCAATTAGGTCGCGTTCTGATTTGCCGGGTGATTGATTATTCGGCACCTTGGGTGATCTCTCCATTGGCTGATTATTCCGGGCGGTCGCCGGCTGTTCTTTTTTGCCCATGATAACCGAATCGGCTGCCGGCGATCAGCACAATACCAGGTCCGATTCTGGCTAGAATTTGATCGCGGCCTCCTTTAAGCTGGCTTTCATCGACGAGGTATATTCAGGCCATGAACTCCCGCATATACGAACAGGCCCGGCAGGCGCGGGATCCCCGATTTGACGGGCGATTTTTTATCGGGGTTAAAACCACCGGGATCTATTGCCGGCCGGTTTGCCCGGTGAAGATTCCCATGGCAAAAAACGTGCTGTTCTTTAAAACAGCGGCCGCTGCCGCTGAGGCGGGTTTCAGGCCCTGCCTGCGCTGTCGGCCTGAGACAGCGCCGGGTACACCCGCGTGGATAGGCACCTCAGCCACGGTGAAGAGAGCGTTGCGGCTGATTTCCCAGGGCGCCCTGGACGGTGCGGGCGTCGAAGCCCTGGCTGAGCGTCTGGGGGTGAGCAGTCGCCACCTGGGCCGGCTGTTTTCCCGGCACCTCGGTGCTTCCCCTGTGGCCATCGCACAGACACGGCGTTTGCAAAATGCAAAGCAGTTGCTCGATGAGACGGAGTTGTCCATGGTCGATATTGCCCTGGCCTCGGGCTATGGCAGTGTCCGTCGTTTTAACGACCACTTTAAACAGGTCTACGGTCGGGCGCCGGGTGTGCTGAGAAAGAAAGCTGTGGCAGGGCCGACCTCGAAGTTCCATTTTAAACTGGCCTATCGCCCGCCGTTTGACTATGCGGGCCTGCTCAACTTTCTGGCGCTACGGGCCATACCCGGGGTCGAAACGGTTGTCGACCAGAGTTACAGCCGAACCCTGAAAATCGGCGACGAAGCCGGCAGAGTTTCGCTCCGCAATGATCCGGCCAGGCATTGCCTGCGGGTCCAACTCGAGTTGGACGATTCGTCGCAGCTGATTACCGTACTCCAGAAAGTGAGGTGTCTGTTCGACCTGGCTGCGGATCCCATGGAGATTTCCCGGGGGCTGGCCCGGGATAAAAAGCTGTGGGAAATCGCCAGGCATAATCCCGGGCAGCGGGTCCCGGGATGCTGGGATCCCTTCGAGATAGCGGTTCGAGCCATCGTCGGCCAGCAAATATCCGTCGCCGGTGCCTCCACGATCATGGGGCGTATCGCCGTCCGCTACGGTGAGGAGACTGATCGCGGTCGCTGCTTTCCCACGGCTGCTGCTCTCGCGGTTCTCGACCCCGATACCCTGTCCATGCCTGCTACTCGCGCCGGGGCAATACGTCAGCTGAGCCAGCTTGTGCTCGCCGGTGACATCGATTTCAACGATACAGGCAGTCATGACGAACTTCTGAAGCGACTGCGAGGCATCAAGGGGGTCGGCCCCTGGACCGCGAGCTATATCGGCATGCGAGCACTCGACGACCCGGATGCATTTCCGCACAATGACCTGGTGCTGATAAAGCGTGGTCGGAAATACCTCGACATCGATTCCGCGGATCAGCTGTTGGCACGCTCGGCCAATTGGCAACCCTGGCGCGCCTATGCCGCTTTGCATTTATGGCAACACACCGGACAACAATAGGACACCACTATGCGATACCGTTACATGACTTCTCCGCTGGGTAAATTGTTGCTGGCTGGTGACGATAGCGGGCTGAAGCGAATCGGCTTCCCCTCGGGAAAGGGCAGGGTCGAACCCGGCGAGGACTGGCAACTCGACAAGGATTGCTTCGCCGATGTCGAGCGGCAGCTCGGCGAGTACTTTGCCGGCCGCAGGCGAAGCTTCGATCTGGTCCTGTGTCCCTGCGGTACCGACTTTCAGTTGTCCGTACTCGATGCCTTGCTGGACATCCCCTGTGGTGAGACGCGAAGCTATGGCGATATCGCCCGGGGGATCGGCAAGCCGCGAGCGGTGCGGGCTGTCGGGGCGGCGAATGGCCGCAACCCCCTGCCCATCGTTATTCCCTGTCACCGGGTTATCGGTGCGGACGGCAGTTTGACCGGTTTCGGCGGTGGGCTAGCTGCAAAAACCTTTCTTCTGGAGCTCGAGGCAGGGGCTTGAGTTGGGCCGGGTCCGAGCCCCAGTCCGCGATGGCGATTCCGCCGGGTTATTGTAGTATGCTGGCGTGAGAAAGCAGTGGACAGGTGCCGGCCATGGTGGGGGCAATAATTACACCAACGAAAATTAAACCAACGAATACCAACCCTGAAAACCGTACGCACCGGGATTTATGGGGCCTGTGGCTTTTGAGTTTCGGTTCCCTCGTCGCCGCCTTTCCCATATACAGCATCGCCGTCTTTTCCCTGGGATACGATCGCAACCAGGTGGCGGACATCTTTGCCGTTCAAGTGACGATAGCTTACTGGCTCGGCATATTTGCCGCCATGCTACCCCTGCCGAGTCTCAAAAGCTGGAGCCGGTTCGAGCGCCTGCAAGTCGTGTGCCTCACCTTTCTGGTGGTCTCCTACGCCACCCACCTTAGCTGGGAACTGGTCTGGGTTCTCTTTCACGATAACATTTCGCAGGCCAGGGACAGTCTCTGGGCGTATACCTGGTGGGCCTATATCGATGGTGGTGATATGCGCTACTACCAGCCCGAGGCCAATTTTTTGATGATTGAGATTCTCTCGGTTATCAACGGTCTTATCGGCGTGTCCGGGCTCATTTTACTGTGGCGATCGAAGTTCGTTGATTTTCGCGGGACCCTGCTCTGTCTGTCGACCGCCGTGACCCACACCGTACTGACCTGGTATTACTATGGCACCGAGGTGTTGACCGGATTCGAAAGCGTGAATACCGACAGTTTTATGGATCTGGGAGTCAAGTTTATTTTGCTGAATGGCCCCTGGTTGGTTCTGCCCTGGTTTGTGCTTTACTGGGGCAGCCAATTACTGCAAAAACAGCTTTCTATTGAGGGCTATCGTCAATAGGCGGCTGTCAATCGGTAGTGGTTTTTTGGCTTTTGGAGTACAAAACCCGCTGGTGGGGCGAATCGCAATTTCACGCTGAAGCAGGCAAATCGCTCGAAGCAATACCTTACGATGGGAGAGAGGAGAAATGGCGCGACAAGACATAGGTGATATCGAGAAAATCCGGCAAAATATTGAATGCTGGCTAGCGGCCCGCTTGCCTGATGTCGGCGAGCTGAGCTTAAACGAGCTGAAGTTTCCCGAGGAGAGTGGGGAAAGCAGTGTCACGCTCTTACTCGATACCCGGGCGGATGGTGTTCAGCGCAAATTTGTCTTTCGAATGGCTCCGCCCCATAGCGAGGTATTCGACTCACATGATATCGGCTTGCAATACACCTTGATGAGAATCATGGACGAGGCCGGCATACCGGTACCCTCGCTCGTGGCCTATGAGCCCGATGCCGCCCTGCTCGGTAGTGATTTCTATGTGATGGGCTTTATCGATGGCCAGATACCGGTCGATAACCCGCCCTATGCTTTCGGCAGTTGGGTTACCGAGCTGACCGAGGGCGAGCGTTCAAGCATGTGGCGCAACGGCCTCGAAGTGCTGTCGCGGATTCACCTGGTGGACATGAGTGGGCACGATCTGCCAGGTTTACCCAGGGCTCGTTCCGGGCAGTCCATTGCCCAGCACGAGATCGATAAATTCGACAAGATGATCGACGAGGAGATGATCAAACAAGCACCTCCTTTGTTGCTGGAGGCTATGGCCTATATCAAGGACAATGCGCCGCAACCCGGAGAGCAGCGGCTTTGCTGGGGCGATTCTCGCGTCGGTAATGTCATCTGGCAGGATCTCAAACCGGCGGCGATCATCGACTGGGAGATGGCCAGTATGGGAGACCCCGTTTCGGATGTTTCCTGGTGGTACTGGGTCGATTATTGCAACAGCGTGGGCCTCGGTGTGGAACGGCCGGGCGGCCTGCCATCCCTCGAGGAGATTTATCAACAATGGCACCAGCTCACCGGGCTGCCGCTTGATAATGCTGATTACTACGATTTGTTCTCGGTTGTCCGCTACGCCATTATCCTGGAGAAAAAATTCTCTGCGATGCAGGCAGCAGGTCAGGGTGTCATCGACAATTTTGCCGCGACTTTTCTGCCGGAGTTACTGGAGAAGTGTAAGAGCGCTTAAAATCAAATCGGCCGGCAGACGCTGATACGCTTGCCGGCCGATCTGGATCAACACCAATAGTGAAAACTATCAGGCTGCTTTTTTCGTTTTCTTGCCCTTGTCGGCGCTAATTGCCTGCAGCGCTTGCTGCAACTGCTCGAGTATTTCTTCGGAGCTATCGCCCTCGAGAACCTGGGCTGCCAGTTTGGCGACACCCTCGAGCTGCCGAATACGGAAATTCTGGTTTAGTAGTGACGTGGCAAGAAAGTAGGGGTCTTCATTGCTCTCGCGCATGCGTGCCGCTTCACGGAGAGCCATTTTAAATTCCTTCGGGTCTTGCTTTGCCATATCGTCACCGCGTTATTTAAA
>JAUXCW010000249.1 GCA_030618705.1 Gammaproteobacteria bacterium
CACCCACCGCACATGCCGTTTCAGCCAGCTTATGAATCTCTCTGCGTCGAGGCGAGCATTGATTCGCTCTGCCCCGCCCACATCCAGTTGCAAACGTGCCAACTGCAGGGGCAGTACCACGACATTCAGCAACCAGGAAAATACCACACCCATCGCCACGCAATAACCCACCAGGCGTACCGGCGGAGAGGGGCTGAGAGCGAGGAGTAAAAACCCCGCGGCCGTGGTCAGGGCACTCAGGCTCATCGCCCGCAGATTGAAGTCAAGGCTGCGCTGCACCGCCTCCGCGACGCCCAGGCCACCGGCGCGGTATTGCACGAAGCCGACGACCAGGTGCATACTGGCGGCCAGGTGCAAACTGACAATAATTATCGGCGTAAACGCGTTGATCGCCGCCAGCGTCCACCCGCTCCAGCCGGCAATACCCATCGCCATCGTGGCAGCCAGTAAACCGCCGACGAGAGGTAGCAAAACCAGCCGCCAATTACGCAGCACCAGCCATAGCACCAGACCGATCAACAGCAGCAGACCGGGTACGAACAACCCCAGATCGTGGCGCACGACATCGATATAAGCGTGGTTCAGCGCCAGCGCGCCCGAGTAGTTGATCGCCGCCACAGCACCGCTATCGAGCAAGGTACCGGCGGCCAGGTCACGAATCTGCGACATCGCCTGCTGGACTTCCCGGGCCGAATCTTCCCCCGCGAGTTTCACCTGCACTTCAATCAATGCATAGCGACGGTTTGCCGAGACCAGGTCCTGCCCACGCGGATGTTGTAACAAACGCTGCCATAATCCCTCGGGCGTACTATCGATAGCACCATCTTCTTCACCCGCAGCCGCGAACAGGTCTTTGCCGTCGTCACCGATAAGGTCTTCCGCCGGCTCGGCAAAGCGATAGAAACCGGAGACACTACTGACAAAGGGCAGGGCTCGCAGCTCCCGCTCGAGGGCGAGATAGGCATGCATAGACTCCGGGGACAATAGCGGGCGCTGCCCCGCTTCGAGCACCAGAATAGCAGAGTCCGATTTGGCGAATCGACGGTTGACCGAGGCCTCCAGTGCGAGCAGGGGATCGGCCCCATCGAAATAGACCCGGTAATTGGCCTCGACCTGCAAGCGGGCAAGACCGGCGGTGGTCGCCAGGACGAGACCAAACGCCAGCGAATAGATGGCGGCTCTATGGCTGTGCAGAAAAGCTGTTTTTATTCTCACCCCATGCTCCACCCTGCTAGCTGCGGCCTCGACTGCGGTATGACTACAGCCGCGACGATTGGTTCAAGGAGTACCGGGAATGGCCGAAAACCGCCGCGTGCGCTGAACTTTTGCTCATCACACCGATCTTAGCTGTTAATCAGGCATTGTTAATCAGCCAATAATCAATGAATGGAGTCGCACCCGGTGAACAAATCGCTCGCTCTACTCGCTCTATTATTTTCCCTTGTTGCGCTTGCCGCCTGTACCAGCATCGAGAAAAAACCCATTTTTGCTGATGATAACGGCGCCCTGAGGGGCTACGACCCGGTAAGTTATTTTGACTTGGAACAGGCGGTGAAGGGCAATCGCGAGATCAGTCATGAGTATGCTGGTGCGATTTTTTACTTCACATCCCAGGCAAACCAGCGTCGATTTATCGACAATCCCGCGGAGTTTTTGCCCCAGTACGGTGGCTATTGCGCCTACGGCATGTCCCGCAATTTCGTGGTTTCCTCCGACCCCACGGCCTTCAACCTGGTCGACGGCAAGCTATATCTGAACTACAGCCACGGGGTGAGAACCACCTGGCTTAAAGATGTGCGCGGGAATATCGAAAAGGCCGATGCAAACTGGACTGAAAAACTGGACTCTAACAAACCCATTAAAGAATGATTGGCGCGGCAAGTCGAAACCAAAACCGCGCCATTCAGTCAGTACCCGGGGGTGGCAACGGAAGCGGGCACCCCTGAGGTACTGAATACTGCGATTCAGCGCCCCGCTCGACGCAGCGCAGAAGGCGTGTAATCGCCCATGGTAACACCCGGGATATTCCACTCGACCTGATAGCCGTCCAGTTCATTGTCCAGGTTCATCATGAGATAGCGCCCGGAAATCAGGTCGTACTGGGATTCCCCGGCCAACCAGGGAACCTTGACCTGGTAATGAACAAAGGCATGACCCTCGTGGAAGCGCCACAATTCACCGCGGCCATCATAGACATCGATCATGGCGATTTGCCAGGTATCTTCATCCACATACAGGGTGCGACGGGCGTATATATGCCGTGAGCCCTTCTTCAGTGTTGCCTCGACCACCCACACCCGGTGCTTCTCGTAGCGCAGATAGTCAGGGTTCATATGGCCCTTGGGAAGCAACTCCTTGAAGGACAGGTCACCCGAGTTCATCCGGTAGGAATTATAGGGAATATACATTTCCTTCTTGCCGACCAGCTTCCAGTCGTAGCGATCAGGGGATCCGTTCATCATATCCAGATCGTCTGCGGTTCTCAGGTTGTCGGCGGCAGTACCGGGGCCATCATAGGCCACCTCCGGTGCGCGACGCACTCGCCGCTGCCCGGGATTGTATATCCAGGCATTGCGCGGCTCTTTCACCTGATCGATAAACTCATGCACCAGTAGCACATCGCCCTGCAACCGTGCGGGAGCGGTTATCTTCTGCAGGAAACAAAACAACAGGTTGTCGTTATCATTACCCTCCAGGTCACGCCCCCAGGTCACACTGGTTTCGAACCAGACCGGAACGAAACTACCATTTGCCTGCATTGCTATCTGCGCCGATAAAGTCTTGTAGGTAAGCTTACCGCGAAAACGCAATACGTGGTTCCAGAACACCTCGACACCCTGCTTGGGTATGGGAAAGGGTACCGTCGAAACGCCCAGGCCCGTCACTCCGCTACCCTCGCCGACCAGGCCGGTCTTGGTAGCGTTTTCCTTGACGGCCTCATAGACATCATCGGGATAAATTGCTGTGCGATGTGTTTTGTAGACAGGTATACGGTAGGTATCGGGGTAGCGCTTCAGCGTTGCCACCTGGCCCACCGAGAGCATATCCGCATGATCCTGGTAATTCTCTGCGGTAATCGTGAGCAGTGGTTTTTCGTCGGCAAACGGGTCGACCAGTCTATCGCCCTCTTTATAACCGGCGGGAAACTCCTTGATACCACCTGTCCACTCCGGAATGCTGCCGTCCGCATTGCCGGCGCGCTCCGCCCCCAGGGGGGTAAGTTCCGGGCCTCCAAGACTGGCGGCCTCTTCCTCGGTGATAGCGGCGTTGGCGCCCGATATCGCCAGGGACACACCCACTAGAGCAGAGACAAGCCACTTTACTGAATTATTCATGCTGGTGCTCCTTATCATGCACTTTACCAGAATGGAGCCTCGCGAAACTCCATCGAGCTATATCGTACTACTTGTCAATCTATAATGACATACCCGCAGATCATCCTGCCACTTCAGCCTCCTGGCGCACTGACATCTGCTAAGTTGACAAACGCCACACCCAACAGATACCAATTGATCCACTCAAGAAACCCATTGACTCAACGTAGATAGGGCAGTGTCGTAAAGAAGCATGTGAAATACCAGGGCAATACTCGAGGCTGCCATTGCCGAGATGAATAGGTACTTTATTAATTTTCCATCATAAGGTTTAAACCACCGGCTTTAGCCGGTCAGCTTTAGCTGCGATACTGTACCGAAATAGCCGGAGATGGGCATGGATTACAGGTACGGCAGCCATACGGTATACCAAATTGAGTACCACTTTGTATGGGTTACGAAGTATCGCTACAAGGTGCTGGAGGGGGAATTGGCGGAGCGAGTACGGGAGCTGGTTCGGCAGACGTGCGAGGCATTTGAGATACGGATTGTACGAGGAGTGGTAAGCAAAGACCATGTACACATCTTGGTGAGTTGTCCCCCGAATATGGCTCCGAGCGAAATCATGAGACGAATTAAGGGGCGTACCTCGAGCAAGCTGTTTGAAGAGTTTCCGCATATAAAGAAGAGGTATTGGGGCCGGCATTTTTGGGCGAGGGGCTATTTTTGTGCAACAGTCGGTCAGATGACGGAAGAGATGATCAAGGAGTATTTGGAGCATCATTTTGAGCCGAATCCGAATGATAATTTCAAAATGGAACCCGAATAGGACGTGTCGTTCAGGCGACGCGTATCCGGACTTTCAGTCCGTTATTCAAACCCTCCGGCTTTAGCCGATGGTTGTTTAGTCATTGTGTTATGGATGTTGCCGGGTCGACTATATACCCGGGAAGATAGTCAGTGTCAGGCAAAAGGGCTAAAATCACCCTTTAGGCGTCAAAATAACAACAAAAACCAATTGGAGCCTCGTCAAACTATCGTGCCTATGAGAACCCTGCTGATCACGTTGGTGCTCCTCTTTCCAGCGGCGCTTTTTCCGCCATTTTCGATGGCCGTGCCTGCAGAACAGGATCCAGGCGCAGACGGCCTTGTCACACTTGAAGCAGAAGCTTTTGACGCCCACATACAACAGGGAGGACACAGCTGGGCAGACAGCTTCCCCCTCAATTATTCGGGCACCGGCGCTCTGCAAGCCACTCCGAATATCGGTACAAACAACAACACCGGTTATGTAACCAGCAGCCCGCGTCTGGATTATGAGATTAATTTTGTAAAAACCGGGGTGCACTATGTGTGGGTCCGAGGTCTGGGCGCAACGCTCTCTGACGACTCTCTTCACCTGGGCCTGGATGGCGCGGCCCTGTCCACCTCAGATCGCATCAGCAATTTTTCCACGATCCTGAGTTGGTCCAACACCCAAATGGGAGGCGCTGTCGTGACAATCAACGTGCCCTCTGTCGGCACACACACCCTGAACGTGTGGATGCGTGAAGATGGGATGGTGTTTGACAAGGTGCTATTGACAACAAACGGTAGCTACGTGCCTCCTGTAGCCGCGGGT
>JAUXCW010000247.1 GCA_030618705.1 Gammaproteobacteria bacterium
ATGGCGGTGGTGTGGCTATTCAGTATTTTCAGCCTGAAGCGTGAGTTCGGCAAGGCGAAAAACAAGCCGAAGTTCGTGGAGATTTTTTCCAAGAGCGCCGCGGTAAATTACCTGTCCGCGGCGCGATTGTTTTTGTTTGGCGCGAGGGATGTCTGGTTCGTCGTCGCCCTGCCGGTCTACCTGGCATCGGTGTTCCACTGGGATTCATTCTACGTGGGCGGTTTTCTTGCGCTCTGGGTTATCGCCTATGGTGTGGTGCAAGTCCTTGCGCCACGCATAACAGGCAGTGGGCGGGGCAGGCTTCCCGATGGACGCAGCGCAATGCTATGGGCCACGATACTGGCTCTGGTGCCGGCGGCTATCGCGCTGGCGTTGCAGTGGAACTTCCATCCCGCGGTCAGTCTGATTGTCGGCCTGATGATCTTTGGCGTGTTGTTTGCGGTCAACTCCTCGCTGCACAGTTACCTGATCGTCAGCTACGCCGGTGAAGACGGCGTCTCACTGGACGTCGGCTTCTACTATATGGCCAATGCCATGGGGCGATTGCTTGGTACGGTGCTGTCCGGGTGGGTCTACCAGGCCTATGGTCTGGCCGCCTGCCTGTGGATTTCCAGCCTGTTTATCGCTCTTGCCGCCATCATCTCCGTTCGCTTACCCCAACATAAACCGCCCATCGTCAGCCATACCGGGGACAGTGGTTGATATCGCTGGATTATACGGAAGAGGCTGTTTATGCTTCCGTCCATCTTTCGTGTCCTGCAGAGAACAACATGGCCGAGCACTTCAACGCAAGCGACATTATCGAGACCGACAAAAGCTCGAATTGGCACCACCTGACACAACATCAGCAGTTCGATGAGGCAGATCCCCTGGTAATCGTTTCGGGGGAGGGTATGCGTGTCACCGACGCCAGGGGCAATGAGTACCTGGATGCCACGTCGGGCGGCGTCTGGACGGTAAATGTCGGTTACGGAAGAGCGTCCATCGCCGATGCGGTGCGCGATCAACTGCTTGCCATGTGCTACTTCGCCAATTCTGGTGGCAGTATCCCCGGGGCGCTGTTCGCGGAGCGTTTGCTGGAAAAAATGCCGGGCATGGGCCGGGTGTATTACTCCAATTCCGGCTCGGAGGCCAATGAAAAAGGCTACAAGATGGTCCGCCAGTTGGCTCACATCAACGGTGACGGCGGTAAATACAAGATCATATACCGCGACCGCGACTACCACGGCACCACCATAGCGGCACTCAGTTCCTCGGGTCAGTTCGAGCGTAAAAACCAGTATGGCCCCTTTGTCCCCGGGTTTTCGGAATTTGCCCACTGCTGCTGCTATCGCTGCCCGTTCGGTAAAGAGTACGGGAGCTGCAATATCGAGTGTGCACGGGATCTTGAAACTGTCATTCTGCTTGAGGGTGCGGATAGCGTCGGGGCGGTGGTGCTGGAACCCATCACGGCAGGGGGCGGCGTCATCGTGCCGGTGCCGGAGTATTTCCCTATTATTCGGCAAATCTGTAACCGCTACGGTGTCCTGCTGCATATCGATGAGGTCGTCTGTGGCCTGGGGCGCACCGGAACCTGGTTCGGTTACCAGCATTTTGACGTACAGCCGGATATGGTAACCATGGCCAAGGGCCTGGCAAGTGGTTATGCCGCCATCTCCTGTACCGTCACCACGGAGGATATTTTCCAGCAGTTCAAGGCGGCTCCCGCCGAGCGCATGCACTATTTTCGGGATATAAGTACCTTCGGTGGCTGCACCGCGGGGCCGACAGCGGGTCTCGAAAATATTCGCATCATCGAAGAGGAAAACCTGCTGGGCAACGTGGTGTCCATGGGCGAGCACTTGATGGAGCGTTTATTGGAGTTGCAAGACAAGTACGCCGTGATCGGCGATGTCCGCGGCCTGGGCCTGTTTGCCGGACTGGAACTGGTTGTCGATCGGCAGAGCAAACAATCGGTCGATGAAAGCTACGCAATGAAGATTGTGGCGCATTGCCTGTCCCAGGGGGTGATGATCGGCCGCACCAATCGCAGCTTTCGTGAACTCAACAATACGCTTTGTCTCAGCCCGGCGCTGATTGCCGGCCGTCGGGATATCGATGATATTGTCGATGCCATCGATAATGCGCTGGCAGCGAATCCGCTGTAGCACATGCAGTCTGGCAGGCTGGGGAAGCGGTAAATGATAATGTTGGCAATGGATAGACATCGCGGAAAATTGCGGGCTGCGCTCACTTGCTTACTGATGGCCGGCACGGTCTTGTCGGCCTGGCCGAATATCGCCCTGGCAAATGCCGGGCAGGGCGTCGACGAGTTTATCAACGGCTCGGTGGCGCCGATCACCCGTGTACTATCCAGTATCGTGTTCTTTACCGTTCCGCTGTTCGGCGCCGATGTTCCCCTGGTCGTCGCCTGGCTGGTGCTGGCTGCGGTGTACTTCACGCTGTACTTTAAATTTATCAATGTGCGCGGCTTTACCCATGCCCTCAGGTTGGTTAGGGGCGACTATACTGACCCCGACAGCCCCGGCGAGGTGACACATTTTCAGGCGCTGGCGACAGCGATTTCAGGTACGGTGGGTATTGGCAATATCGGTGGCGTGGCAGTTGCTATCGCCGCCGGCGGTCCGGGAGCAACCTTCTGGATGATTGTCGCCGGGCTGCTGGGGATGTCCACCAAGTTTGTCGAATGTACCCTGGGCACCCTGTATCGTCGCGAGAACGCGGACGGCTCGGTTTCCGGCGGGCCGATGTACTACCTGGAGCACGGTTTTGCCGCCAGGAACATGGTGACATTCGGCAAGTTTATCGGTCGATTCTACGCCGTGGGTATTGTTATCGGCTGCCTCGGCATCGGCAATATGTTCCAGTCCAACCAGGCCTTTATCCAGTTCGTCAATGTGACGGGGGGCGCCGAGGCCAGCTGGTTTGCGGATAAGGGCTGGCTGGTTGGCGCCGTGCTCGGCACGCTGGTCGGCAGCGTAATCATCGGTGGCATAAAGTCCATTGCCCATGTAACCAGCACCCTGGTGCCTTTGATGGCGGTGCTGTACTGCGGCAGTGCCCTGGTCATTCTCGCCATGAACCACGAGGCCATCCCCTATGCCATCGATTCCATCATAAGCGGGGCTTTCAGCCCGGAAGGGATGCGTGGCGGAGCCATTGGCGTGGTCATTATCGGTTTTCAGCGCGCCGTGTTTTCCAACGAGGCCGGTATCGGCTCGGCGCCCATCGCCCACTCTGCGGTCCGCACCTCGGAGCCCGTGACAGAAGGCTATGTCTCCCTGCTCGAGCCGTTTATCGATACCGTTGTGATCTGTACCCTGACCGCCCTGGTCATCATCACGACCTTTTACTACGTGCCGGACTTCAACGAGGGCCTGGGCGGCATCGAGATGACCTCGGCGGCATTCGAGCGCAATATTTCCTGGTCCCCCTATCTGATCGCCGTCACCGGGATGCTGTTTGCTTTTTCCACCATGATTGCCTGGGGTTATTACGGACTCAAGGGCTGGACCTATCTCGTCGGCGAACACCACTGGGCCAGCGTCGGCTTCAAGCTGGTTTTTTGTGTGTTTGTTGCCCTGGGCTGCAGCATTCAACTGGACGCGGTGCTGGACTTCTCCGATGCGCTGGTCTTTCTTATTTGCGTGCCCAATATCATCGGCCTGTATATGTTGGCACCTGTGGTGCGAAAGGAACTGGCGCGATACCAGCGGAAGTTGGCCGCCAGAGAACGCGGTACATCCCGAACAGAATATCTCGATTAACCAGGAAATGATCAGGAAAAGACTTATGGCACGTATGACCCCCAGTGAAGCTTTCGTCGAGACCCTGGTCGCCAATGGCGTGACCAAAATATTCGGCATTATGGGCTCGGCATTTATGGATGCGATGGATATCTTTGCCCCTGCGGGCATCGAGTTGATCCCGGTTGTCCACGAACAGGGCGCTGCGCATATGGCCGATGGCTATGCCCGCGCATCGGGAAAGCACGGCGTGGTGATCGGCCAGAACGGCCCGGGTATCTCCAATTGCGTGACCGGAATCGCCGCCGCCTACTGGGCGCATTCACCGGTGGTCATCATTACCCCGGAGGCCGGCACCATGGGCATAGGCCTGGGGGGCTTCCAGGAGGCGCACCAGCTTCCCATGTTCCAGGAATTCACCAAATACCAGGGCCATGTCAACAACCCCAATCGCATGGCTGAGTTCACCGGCAGGTGTTTTGATCGCGCCCTGGCCGAGATCGGCCCGACCCAGCTCAATATTCCACGGGACTTCTTTTACGGCGACATCGATGTCGACATTCCCCGTCCGCAACGCCTGGACCGTGGGCCCGGCGGCAATAAAAGCCTCGATGAGGCCGCGGCATTACTGGCCGAGGCGAAGTTTCCGCTAATCATCTCCGGCGGCGGGGTGATCATGGCCGACGCGGTGGACGAGTGCGTGGCACTGGCCGAGTTGCTCGGTGCGCCTGTGGTGAACAGTTACCAGCACAATGACTCATTCCCGGCCAGCCACCCATTGTGGTGCGGCCCGCTGGGCTACCAGGGCTCCAAGGCCGGTATGAAACTGATTGCCAGTGCCGATGTGGTGCTGGCGCTGGGCAGCCGCCTGGGACCCTTCGGCACCCTGCCGCAACACGGCATGGACTACTGGCCAGAAGATGCGAAGATTATCCAGGTCGATGCGGACCACAAAATGCTCGGTCTGGTAAAGAAAATTTCCGTCGGCATCTGCGGAGACGCAAAGGCTGCAGCGGAGGCCCTGGTCGAGCGCCTGGCGAATATAGATCTCGCCTGTGATGCCACCCGGCAACAGCGGGGCGAGGAAATCGCCAGCGAGAAAGCCGCCTGGGAAAAAGAGCTGGACCAGTGGACCCACGAGCGCGACCGCTATAGCCTGGATATGATTACCGAACAGGATGCGGAGGAGGGCAACTGGTTGCACCCACGCCAGGTTCTG
>JAUXCW010000103.1 GCA_030618705.1 Gammaproteobacteria bacterium
TGCACGAACACCGCGGCGGCCGAGCGCACTGGCGAATGCATCCTCAAAATCGGTGCGCGATGATTTTTTTCTGGCAACCGCCACCACCAGCACGCCATCCAGGTCGAGCTTCTTGAAGATCGGATCGACATAGGAGTGGACAATTTGCGAATTGCCACAGCCGCCGACCACCTGCGTCAACAGCACGGTAAACAACATGCCGGCAATCAGTTTGAAGTCGATTTTCATTTAATACTCCAGCGCTCACGAGCCCGTGATTATCGTGCAGTCTCTGCGCGCTTACAAGCCGGACCGTGCAAAGACAAAAGAAATTCCGTAATGACATGTAGTGCAACCGGCGTCCAGCCCGCACGAAAGAAGGGCACCCACCGATTGTCGAAGATCCAGATAACCGCCAGATTCCCGTATGACTAATGGGGCGCGGTTGAGCTACTGTCGATTACGAGCGAGTCGGAGGCAGCGTAATTATGTGTAGCTCCGCTCAAGCCGATGCACCACGTGGAGCATTTGTTCAATATTCGATCGTTTGCGGATGATATGGCGTTTTTGGACACGCCTCCCCCAATCCCCGTTGTTTATCAACGTGCAAGGGCATAGACGCGTTGCTTGATCAGTTCCGCCAGCGAGTGCTCGCATTGCGAATAACCGGTGCAGGGGTAGCTAAGGTGATAGCAGCCAGTCGCCAGGCCTGTGACAATGGTTTTTTAGTACTGAATAATCGGCGCCTTGCCAACCCAGGTATCATCTTCCAACATATGAACCATCGCATGGGCACAATCGGCGAAGGTAATTTTTGATGTGCCACCAAAAGTGTTAAACACTAAATGGTACTTCTCTTTCCTATTCCCAGTGGATCCAAATATAGTAACTTTCGTTCTGGCTATTCCCACTTTGTTTGGATCCGCGGCAAACTAATACAGTCAACCTTTGGCATTCTTATCAACATTTGCAGCGAGGACTTCCGCTCTTTCCGCTACCGATTCATTCACCAGTTTAAGCCCTCTTTCAATACGCTCCCGATACAGCCACTCAATTAACCAGGCCAGTGGTCCTTGCATGATCTCGTGATGGACCAGTAAGGTCTCACCCTCCCCGGTTTTTGTTAACCAACGACACCTGGTGCCACGCGCTAAAGACCCGTACCAATCGGCAGATTGCCAACATAACTCTTGACGGGGTTTTATCGATAACACATAGTTTTGGACATTGTGCACTTCGTCATCCAGGTGGGCCTCAACCCACACCACTTCACCCACTGCCATACGTCCTTTAACACTGGGTGAGTAACGATTCCACTCGGGATAGCGCTCCAGGTCAATCAGCACACCCCAAACCACTGCGGGGCTAGCCGATATAGTAATTTTATGGCTCACCTCCCAATCAGAGTCAATAAAAATTGCAGCCAGAAAAACCAACAAGAGCACACAACTCAATATTGCTTTATTTAACCGGTATTTCATGCCATAACCTGCTGACCATAAGCACTGCCATTCTCGACTCTCCGCCTGCTTTTCCCCGGCTTCCAACCGCCCCCCGATTAAGCCGAGACTCGACTACTAATCGGTTTTTCGTATCACTTTGGCCGGGCGCCGTGGACAATCCTGGCCACAGACTTCCAATTGAACAAACATGTCCGGATCAACTAAGCTCCACCCCGCCGGAATGTTGCACCTCTTATGTGCCACCAAAATATATCTTGCCGGAAAGGTATCTTCGAGTTTAGTATGGCAGCACATCAGGAAATAATCCATCTCCCGGCATTGCAACCGGGGTCGGAACCAGACGGCTAAGGAGTTTTTCCATGCGCAAGGGTTATAAGGTTTTCGACGCCGATGCCCACGTCATCGAGCCTAAAAATCTCTGGGAACGCTTTCTCGAGAAAAAATTCCAGCACAGAGTATCCTGGAAACAGCCCTTCGAGGGAATGGACCGGTTCCGGCCCGCCACGGTCGATGGTCGCTATACACAAAGCTACAAGACGCTGTATGGTCGACAGCAAGAGGCGGTGCGCTGGACTACCGAGGAGATGCGCAAACGCTTTGGCGAGGTTATCGACAAGCAGTTTGACGGCCCGAGCGTCGCTGCGGCAATGAAACGCGAGGGTGTCGACCTCGCGGTGCTCTATGGCCCGGGCTATGATATATGGGTCGAGGGTATCGATCCCGAATTGCAAGCGGGCATGGCCCGCGCTTACAACCGATGGGCCGAGGAGATGCGCGAGACCTCCGGTGGGCTGATCCTCGCCGCCGGCCCGGTGCCGCTGAACGATATCACTCGCGCCGTAGAGGAAGTGCAATACGCGTACGAAAACCTGGGTATTCGCTGTTTCTGGGCCCGTCCTAACCCTTTCAACCACCGCACCCTGGGCGACCGCTACTACGACCCGCTATGGGAGATTTTGCAGGATCTCGACGTCGGTTTTGCAACCCATGAGTTTATGGGCCTGAACGGCACTTCGGCAGGGGCCGAGCGCTTCGAAAGTTTCGTCGAGTGGCACAGCTGCGTGCACCAGATGGAAGCTCAAATGGCCATGCTCGCGATGATTGTCAATGGCGTTTATGAACGCTTCCCCCGTTTGCGCGTCGCCTATATGGAGGCGGGTTCAGCCTGGCTGCCGGCGTGGCTGCATCGCATTGAAGAACACGTGGAACTGGCTGGCTGGCTCGAGACGCCGGAGTGCACTAAAGAGCCGCTGGAGTACTTCAAGCGCAATTGCTACGTCACCACAGAGCCCGACGAGTATCTTATCTACCATGCCATCGAGGAGCTGGGCGACGAACGCATCCTGTTTGAGACCGACTTTCCGCACCCCGACTCAAAGTATCCCCATGCGGTAGACACCTTTCTGTCCCAGCAGCGCCTGTCCGACGACAGCAAGCGCAAGATCCTCTGGGACAATGCGGTGGATTTCTACCGCTTTCCCGACAGCCATATGCCAGATCATTTCGAGGAAGCGACGGAGTAAAGCAAGATGACTGGAACCGTCTACAGTGTGGCACCGATACCACCCGACGACGCCCATACCACCTATGTTGATGCCGGTGTGCTGCGCATTGGGGTGGAGCACCGCCTGCTCAATGATGCTGAACTGGCCGCGAACTACTCGGGGGAGGATATGGCAGAAATACAGGCGGCCACCCGGGGCCAGGCGGTTCAGGACAACGGTGTCTCGATCCACGTCTTTGGCGCGCGGGATAGCCACGAGTACTTGCGCTTCGATATGTTCGCCCAGGCACCCCACTACCACTACATCGAGCCCTCGGGCAGCAAGCAAACCATCGTCGAGTATGATCGTGTCGCCCTGGGCGACATGTTGCCATGGACTATCAATCAGTTGAATACCCGACTGGTCGAGATGCTGGTATTTGCCGGGGGAGCGGCCGTCGCCGCTGAGGTAGATTCGAGAAGAATAAGCGACTGCCTCGCTGAAGTAGGGAAACTTGCCGGCAAGGCCGAGGAGGTGCTGCGCGCACAGCGGGAAAACTGACCGTGCTCAGCCTTTCCGGTTCGATCACGCCCTAACCATCGGGGTGGTTTTCAAACGCCGTCACAAGATATTCCAGTGATCGATCCAGCTCTTTGCCGCGGGTTGGTGATGCATCCTGCAGTAGACCTTGTGATGCCTGGGCAAAGGCATGAAAGGCTTCGCCGTGCATGGCGACCCCGGCCGCGGTGAGCCGCACTAGACTACCGCGCCCGTCCGCCGGATCCGGTAAGCGCTCCACCAGGCGCATAGCCTCGAGGCGCTTTATCATCTTGGTCATGCCTCCGGAAGAACGCTCCAGCACATTGTAAAGCGTACTGGGCGAGGCCTGGTAAGGAGCACCGAGGCGACGCAAGGCCGCCAGCACCATAAAGTCACTTATCACCAGGCCAAGAGGTGCAAGGCAGCGCTGCTGAAAGCTCGCCAATAGCACCTGCAGCCGCGCCAGTCGGGTAATGGTCTTGAGGGATGCTGTGTCCTCATCCGGGAACTCGCGCTCCCAGGCGGCGAAAATATCCGCTACCCAATCCTGTTGTTTCAAACCGTTAACACTCCTGTCGTAAAGCACTTTTGTGCCGCCCACCCTACAGAGAAGAAATCTTTCCCGCAAGACAGTATCGGCCTATACTTGTCGCCAGTAAAGCCGGCTTCCGGCGAGGTGTTGAACAGCGGCATCTTCGACAGCCCCGGAACCCTATACCAAAGAGGATTTGCCATGGGCCGCATCGCTTTTATAAAAGCAAATCTGCTGGATGGAGATCGACCGGCCCAGCCTGGCATGACTGTCATCGTCGAGGGAGAACGTATCGTCCACGTTGGTAATGACGCGAACGCACCGCTTCGCCCTGACGATCAATTGCTCCCTCTCGATGGCCACACGGTAATGCCCGGCATGTTCCAGGCGCATTGGCACGGCTCCTACAAGGGACTGGACTTCCAATGTGTGCCCGTCGGTCTCGAGCAAGCTCCGGGATACCTGATGCTGCTGGCCACTACCCAGGCCAGGCTCGCACTGGACTGCGGCTTTACCAGTGTGATCGGCGCCGCCACTGGCGATGCGCTGGATGCGCAACTCAAAATGGCCATTGCCGACGGCATTGTGCAGGGCCCTCGCATCTTTGCCTCGGGACGCTGGCTCATTACCACCGGCGATTCCAACCACTTGCCCGAATATGCGTGGTGGGGAATCACCAGCATGGGCGCACAGCGCGTCTGCGACGGCCCGGACGAGTTCCGAAAGGGAGCGCGACAGGAAATTCGCGAGGGCGCCGAGGTGATAAAGATATTCAACGATAGCGGTCACGCACTCCTCTACGGCACGCAATTCCTGTCCATGACAGCCACCGAATTGGCTGCCGTCGTCGAGGCCACCCACCATCGGGGTAAAAAAATACGCTCCCATGTCACCGGCAAAAAGGCGATCCTGGCTTGCATCGAGGCCAACGTCGATATCCTTGACCACGCCGACCAGATCGATGAAGAGTGTGTCGACAGGATAGTCGCCAGCAATACTTTCGTCTGCCCCAGCCTTTACCTGCTCAAAGCTATTATGGACACAGTGCGGGCACAGGATGACGGCACCATCGACACGCCATTTTTCGAAATTATGCAGCGCGACTTTGATAACATGCAACGTATGCTGCCCTACGCCGCACAGGGGGGCGCCAGGTTTATGGTGGGCGATGATTGGGGAACCGCCATGACGCCCCACGGTGACTACATCGAAGAGATGAAGCTCTACGTGGAGTGCGGCGTAGCAGCACTCGATGTCATTCGCTGGGCCACAATGCACCCGGCCGAATCCATGGGAATGGGCGATGAACTCGGAACCATCGAAGCGGGCAAGATCGCCGACCTACTGGTGGTAAACGGTGACCCCAGCCAGGATATCGGCATCCTCGGAAACCGCGATAACCTCCTCGCCATCATGCAAGAGGGCAGCTTTTACAAGTCAATGCTCTGAGCTTTTGGCGTTGTGATTGTGACAGTTACTTTAGAACACTACTCCTCCAAACCCAGCTCCTTGTAAATTCCCGGCAGCGCCAAGCGCATTTTCGATGCTTTGGGGTAACCGATGTACTGGGTGAGAAATACCACCGCGGCATCGATCTGTTCCTTGCTCAGGTCTCCCCGCTTCAGTGCCGAGCGCACTTGAATACCAAAGGTCATATCCTCACCCTGGGCGGCTATAGCCCCCAGAAGCAGTAAACGCCGCTCCCTGATACTGAGCGTATCATCGGCCCACAGAGTGCCGAACAGGGATTCCAGCATATAGTCGAAGAACTGGTCGACACCCTCTTTCGGCGGTTGCGGCAGGTCCCCGCAATACACCTCATTGAACATCTCAATGCCTTTATCGCGCTTCTGTGTGGACATGTGGAATTCTCCCTGGATACTGGTTTAATGGTGGACTTTGTGAATGGCACTTCACAAATTACAGCAGATAGTAAATAATACTTTCCTAATTTGTCAATTTGAATTGACCGAGTCAGCTGCAAGCTCCCTGGCGGAGTGGCGGGCCCGGCGAGCGGAGAAGAGCGATGCCAGCAGTCCAGCCCGACATAGCCCGCGCCGTCATCAACGACAACATGTTCCGTGAACTTCTCGGTGTAGCGCGTATCTACCAGACCGGGATAATGCGACTGCTGGCGAGTAAAAAAGGCCACACCGGGCTGCGCCTGTCGTTCCAGCCCATCATGACCGGAATCCCGACCCAGGGCATTCGCAATACCGACCTGGCCGCGAAGCTGGGCATGAGCAAGCAAAATTCTTTCCAGTTGCTCAAGCAGGTCGAAGCCGCCGGCTATATCCATCGCAAGAGTGATCCACGGGACAAGCGTGCCCGCAGGATATACCGCACCGATAAGGGCATGCGGCTTATGCGTGACGGGCTCGAGATTACCGCCCGCATCGATGCGCAGTGCCGGGCCGTTCTCGGTGATACGGCTTTCAGGCATCTGGCTCAATCACTCTCTACCTTGTCCCGCGGCCTGCACCTCACAACCCTGGTGCATATCGATTCCCACGCCTCGATTGCAGAACGTCCCGGGGCCTTCAGCAACGACCTGATTCAATTGGCCAACCATTGCAATTCCTCACTGATGCGCACGACCATGGATAAGGGATATCCCAACCTGCGCCCCTCCTATGGCCAGGTGTTGATGCATATTGGAGTCGATGGCGCGCGCATCCAGGACATTGCCGCTATCAATGACATCAGCAAGCAAGCTGTCGGTCAATTGGTCGGCGAAATTGAAGACCTGGGATATATCCAAAGGGCGCAGGACCCGGCGGACGGCCGTAGCAAGATCCTGTTTTTCACCCCGGCCGGCACGAAGCTTATCAGTGATTCCATTGCCGCTGCCGATCAATTGATGCAATCGTACTCGACTATTATCGGCGCGAGCCGGCTGCAACAAATGCGGGATGACCTCGATCGACTCTATCACGGCTTGTTGCCACAAGATGCCAGTGCCTCGGAGAGGGATTCGCCGCACCCGGCACCCACCGCCCCGAAACAGGATACGCCTCTACAAGCGGATTTATTGCGCTACCTGGTATATCATTTTGAGCAAGCCTGCACGGCTGACCGGGCTGGAACCGCGCCTGAAGCTGCCACTCGTCTCGTTACCGTCGAAACTACCCAGGGCGAACAGTTCGACCCGAATCGCGTAAAAAACAGGCTGGAGGCCGTACTCGGCAAACGAAAGCTGGCCAGCTTACAAAACCTTTTGGACGATGTCGCAGTGAAACTGTCGCAGTGAAGCTGTCGCAGTGAAACTGTCGCAGTGAAACTGTTTGGAACCCTGGACCAGGCAAAAGCTTCGCACCGCCAATACCCGATCGAGGCCGTACCATGACTTCTACAGCAGATAACAAACAAGTCGTCGAGCAATTTTTTTCCTGCCTTTCCAGCGGCGACGTCGAGGGCTTCGTCGCCCTGTACCACCCGCGGGGTTCCTTATGGACATCGGGCAATACACTGATGTCCGGCACCTATAGCCGAGACCAGATCGCGGCCTTCGGTGGTGACATTTTCGATGCCTTTCCCCAGGGCCTTGCGTTTTCCATCGTCGGCATGACCGCGGAGGGTGACAGGGTTGCCGTGGAGGCCGAAAGTAAAGGCGAGCACAGCTCCGGACAGCTCTATCATAATTTCTATCACTTCCTGTTCGAATTTCGCGACGGCAAGGTATATCGCCTCAAGGAATATATGGACACCGAAAAGGTTACCGACGTGCTCTGTGGCGGCCAACGGCCGGGCCAGTCATGAAGGTACTGGTTGTCGGCGGTAGCGGAATGACCGGCGCCCATGCGACCCTTCTTCTGCGAGATGCGGGTCACGCTGTATCTATTATGTCTCGCTCAAAACCCGTCACGCCCTGTCTGGCAGACTTTCCGTTTATTGCCTGTGACTATATCGAAGATGACATCACCCCCTCGATACTACAGGGTTTTGATTGGCTGGTTTTTGCCGCCGGCGCGGATATTCGCCGGCTACCGGCCGGCGAGAGCATCGAGTCATTTTTCCACCGGGCAAACTCGATTGCCATCCCCCGCTTCTTTGCAGCGGCACGCAGGGCGGGCGTGTCCCGGGCCGTTTACATCGGCAGTTACTATCCGCAGGTAGTGCCGGAGAAGATCGACAGCGATAGTTATGTCCGCTCACGGCATCTCGCCGACGAGGGCGTCCGCGCCCTGAGTAACGAGTCATTCTGTGTCTGCAGTCTCAATGCGCCTTTTATCCTCGGGCATTTACCCGGGCTGGAAGTGGGCTACCTGAGAGCGCTGGCGAATTACGCTTTTGGCCGGCTCGAGGGCATCCCCATCGTCGCGCCGACGGGAGGGGTAAACCACATTACGGCAAACTCCATGGCAGAAGCGATACTGGGCGCGCTGGAAAACGGCCGCTGCGGTAAAGCCTATCTTGTCGGAGACGAGAACCTGAGCTGGAAAGCCTACCTGGAGATGTACTTTGATTGCGCGGGGAACCCACAGGATCTCGAAGTAACGGAACAAGAGCACCCGATGTTTCCCGATTCCATGCTCTATGCCGGCCGCAACGCCACCATATCCTACGAGCCCGACAACGCTGAGCTAGGCTACAGCCGCAACCGGGTGAAGGCCACTATTGCACAGATCGTCGAGGCCTGTCGCTAAGGGGCTACAGCTGGAGATTAAAAGCTAATGAAAAATGCACTGGTATTCGGTGGCACGGGTTTTATCGGCAGCCATGTCGTCGAGCAACTCATTCTCGCCGGCTACGCTGTCACTACCCCGGTCCGCTCCACGAGCGATACCGCTTTTCTTGCCGGCATCGGCTCGCGGCTCGTGAGCATCGATTTTTCCGATGACGTGGCGCTGCGCGACTGCCTCCAGGGGCAGGTGCTGGTGTTCAATTGCATTGCCAATACCGCCGTACACCAGAGCCTCGAGCGACACCGAGCGGTCGATGTGGTATTGACCAAACGCCTCACAGAAGCCGCCGCAAAAGCCGGCGTACATCGCTTCGTACAACTGAGCACGGTACAGGTCTATGGTTTCAGTCGCCCCCCCATAGCCGTCGATGAGGACTTCCCCTGCGCCCCTGCGCATAATTATTGCCGGGTGGCCCTGGAGCGAGAGCAGGTAGTCAGGGCCGTAGCCCATGATGCCGGGATGGAACTGGTGATATTGAGGCCGGTAAATACCATGGGCAGGCGTGACAGCAGCATGCAGGCAATTTTTGCCGGTCACCGACAAGGCGTGGTGGTGATTTTCGGCGACGGTCGCAACCGGTGGTCCTGGATCGACACCCGCGATGTCGGTCGCGCCATGGTCTGGCTTGGAGAGCTGGCGGGAGCGGCGGGAAACACCTACCTGGTAAAGGCCGGCGATACCGATTGGAGAGAAATCCAGCGGGCGCTGGACAGTGCGCGGGGGCAATCATCCCGCCTGTTGGCGGTTCCCCGTGCCGTGGCAAAACCGATAGCGGCCTTGCTCGAGGCCATCGTTCCCTACAGCAAAAATTTGTCGATAACCCGCTTCGCGGTCGATGTCATGTCCAGCCAGACGCTGTTCGATGACAGCCGAATACGCGCCACGGGCTACCGGACGATCTACCCCTTACAGGAAATGATCGATGAGTGTGTACGTCGCTAGTCAGCGGCGGCCAGAGTCGCTTTGGTGGTGGATTTCGTCTTCACCCGCTTGCTCTTGTCGGCTTTATCGAGCTTAGCCCCGGGCTGCAGGGTTGGTGCTTTCACCACGACTTCAAAGGATGTCATCGGGTCGAAATGGTCAATTGCATCGCTGTCCTTGGCGCTGCAGATATTCGGTACGATAAGCGCGCCAAGACAGACGGCAGATAGCGCTAGTTTATTCATGACTAATCCCTCCCTGGGATTCTCTTTGACTACTTACACTATTAAATCTAGTCCCTGTGAGCCTGGCGAAGTAATAATTAGGCGGGTTCTTCCAACTGCTTCACACAAAAACTGCAGCCCCGCCCCACATAATTTGATATAGAGGCAAAAGGCACGGTTACCACGTCAAAAGGTTACTGTATCGAATGGCACTTACTTAGAGAGCGAAGCAGACAAGACTATGCATTTATATTATTGCAGTTGGGCAAGGAACCGGGGCTCCCAGCCCAGGACTCGCCGTGAATACGTCCATGTAGGCTCGGGCGCCGGGTCCAACCGGCGCACGATCCTGCTCTGGAATCCCCGGTTCCTAAGTCAATATCGCTTAAGTAAGTGCCATTCATCGTCCTGGTATAATTATTTATTGCGGATTCAAATTCCAACTGCATCACGGTTCAGGCTGCCAAGCTGGCCATTACAAATCGATAGAGATCGCGGCCGCGGCCCGGTTGGCTTTTTCCCGCGCCTCCTCAACACTTGCCCCACGCGCCAGGGTGACACCCATGCGACGCTGCCCCG
>JAUXCW010000363.1 GCA_030618705.1 Gammaproteobacteria bacterium
GGCGGCGATCAACGCGTTTACGCCGATAATTATTGTCAGTTTGCACCTGGCCGCCAGTATGCACCTGGTAGTCGGCTTCGTGCAATACCGCGCCGATGGCCTGGGCGTCGCGGAGGCGGTGCAGCGCAGCCTTGACTTCAATCTGCGGGCGATGAGCCTGAGTGCCCTGACCACGGCCGCGGGGTTTTTACTCCTCGGCCTCAGCCCCTCTCCGCCGGTACGCCTGGTGGGTTATTGCGTGGCGATGGGTGTGGTGTTTTCTTGGTTGCTGAATGTGGTGGTACTGCCCTTGCAGCTGGCTCGCTTGAAGCTGGAAGTAGGCAGCGCAAAGCATATTAGTGCCCGCCTCAATGTGGAGAAGTTCGTCACCTGGCTTAGACGCCACGCGCGGTGGGTGCTTGTCGCTACTTTCCTGATATCCCTCTGTGCGTTGCTGTCACTGGGTCGGATGCAGATCAACGACAGCGTCTACGATTACTTTCCAGCGCAGCATCCGTTCAGTGTGGGTACACGGCAATTGGACGAGGAATTTGCCGGCTGTGTGCGTCTTTCCTATGTCTTGTCGAGCACTGGGCCCGCCTCGGCCCTGACAGATGATTTTATGCAGTTGCAAGAGCGCTTTGTCGCCTGGCTGCAGGCCCAGCCGGAAGTCGGCGGGGTGAACGGAATCGTTGGGCTGATGGCGCGGCGCGGCTGGGGTCTTGACCAGGCGCGGGACCTTTTATCCGAACGATCACCGATGGATATCGGCATCGGCGGGCAGTTGACACCTGGGTTGTCCTCGAGCCGCGTCGAGGTCTACCTGAAGGCACTGAGCAGCGTGGACCTGATTGCATTCGACCGACGGGCACAGCGCTGGTTGTCAACCCATGCCGGAGCTATTCAGTTTGAGGGGGGAATCGGCCCGGATCTGATTTTTGCCTGGCTCGGACAGCGCAATGCCACCAGCATGTTCGTCTCGCTGATAGCTGCGCTGGCCGGGATCGGCGTGCTGGTCGGTTTACTGTTTCGCAGCCCGGCCATGGCGCTGCTTGGCCTGGTATGCAACCTTTTACCCCTTTTGCTTGTCTATGCACTATGGTTTGCCACGGGAGGCTATGTCAGTCTCGGGGCCGCTATTGTGCTGGGCATGATTATGGGGGTCATCGTAGACGATACCTTGCACTTGCTATGTAAGTACCGGGCGCTGCGCGGGCAAGGAGTGGACGAGCCGGTTTTGGAAATGAGCCGGCGGGTATTGCCCGCGGTGTTTATCACCAGCGTCACCCTGGCTGCCGGATTGTCCGTCGGCATGCTGTCGGACTTTCGGCCATTGCGTGAACTGAGCATGCTTTCCGCCGGGGTTATCCTGGCGGCACTACTGGTAGATGCATTGGTGCTCCCTGCCGTGTTGATGCTGAAAAGGGTTAAACTGTCATGACGACTACCATTGCGCAGGCAAATCCACTGCGCTGTTTTCCGCGGCCCGCGACTTTTGTCAGGCCCGCGACAGAGCCTGCGGCCCATACCTGGGTGGATCGCTGGTCCAGGCAGTTTTGCCGTAACAGCTGGCGACTCGATGACCGCCAGGAGCAGGCTCTCTCGCACCTTGTGCCGTCCTTGCTCTGCGGCGAGCAATCGGCGCAACAAGTATTTCATAAGCAGGCCAATAAAATGCGAGGGTCTTCTGTGTCAAAACTGGCGTCGGCCCTGCGGCAGATAGAGCGCGAAGAGTACGCCCATGAAAGAGCCTTGCAAACACTCGCCGCTGGTATCATGACGCCAGCGGATTTGCACTCTCGCAAGCGACGCGCACAGCGGTTTTATGCATCCCTGTCCAGAAGTTCTTCCCTTGGTGAGCATTTTGCCCGTATCGCCGCACTGGATAGTTTTGTCTGTCGTATCATGGACAGTCTGTCCCGTGCCCAGCAGGTAAAGAAGACGCCCCTCCGCTATTTGTTCGACGCTATCAAATCCGATGAGGTGCGACATGTGGCGGTCAGCAGGCGCTATGCCCGCATGCTGGGCATCGATTCCACTGAGTTAATTCGTCAGAAGAGGCTTATTGGCTTCAGGATTGTGCATTTCCTCCAGCCCGAGGCCGATGCTTTTGAGTGCCTGGGTGTCGATCCGGACCAACTGTTTTTAAATCTGGAGCCAGGACGCCGGCTATGACCGCGCACTTTTCCCAGGGTTCGCTTACAGTGTTGGGAACAGGTTCAATGCTGCCGGGTGAGCCGGTATCGAATACAGTGCTATTTGAAGCATTGAGATCCTGCGCGGGAGATACCGTCGCTCGCAAGGCCCGGCTGCTCGCCCGGCAGTTGGGTATCGAGTCGCGTCACCTCAGTCGTCGATTGGATCAGGATATTTCCAGTCCCCGGCCCGATGCGCCGGCATTGTGTGTGGCAGCCCTGCAGTGTGCGGCGGATGAGGCCGGGGTGGAACTGGCTGCGCTGTACTATCTTATCGGCCATACCGCAACTCCCCATACCCTGGTGCCGCCCAATATCGCCTGGGTGGTGGAGCGACTGGGTTTTGAGCAACCCTATCTCGAACTGCGCCAGGCCTGCACCGGCTTTGCCAATGCCTTGCAGATAGCCTGCCCGATGTTGAACGCGGCGCCGCCGGGTAATGCCCTGGCGATTGTCGGCAGCGAGGTGGGCTCGGTGTATTTTCGCATGGACGCGGATTTTATCGATCAGGAACAATTATTGAACTATGTGCAGATGGGAGACGGAGCCGGCGCAGTTATCCTCGCCGCGGCGGGAGCAGGCAAAGAGCAGATAGTCAGCGATATGTATATGGGTCACATCGGCGTCGATCGCCAACCCGGTTTTTATCTCGATGGCGGGGGCTCCGGCGCGGTGGAGTGTAGTCATGGTGTCCCACGTTTTCGCCACGACAGCCAGGCAGTGCGGCGGCATGGAGCAGGCTTGTACCTCGCGGGACTGCGGGCCATCGAGGAGCGAGGCTACGCCATCGATGACTTCGCTTTTATTATTCCCCATCAGGCCAATGGGCACCTGGCCCGTTTGCTGGGTGACTACCTGGGTATCGACGCCGAGCGCATCGTGGTGGATGCGGATTGCCTGGGCAACCTCGGCTCCGCTGCCATCTGGGTCAGCTTCGATCGCCTGCGTCGCTCCGGCCGGTTGCGGCGAGGGGACAAGGTGCTGGTGCTGGGGGC
>JAUXCW010000348.1 GCA_030618705.1 Gammaproteobacteria bacterium
CGGCAGTTTGCACTGAGGGTAAAAGCGGTAGTAACACGACCACCAGCACAAGGGCGAACTTTAGCGCGCGGCGCTTTGTATGCGTACTGCTAGCTGCTTCCATCGGCGAACAAACTCCGCTCCCTGACCGCGCCATCGAAAGGTGCCATATGGCACTCCGGAGAAGACAGAATAAACGCCCCCATTTTTAATGTCTATGTGCCGGGCGCTGCTCGAATCGCAATCCCGCGGCCCAGTGAATAAAAACCGGATGATAAACAGGCAATCTTGCCGGGGACGCGCTAATATCCCGGACTTCCCTGTAGCAAGCACCGCCAGAGGAAAATAGCCATGCAATTTATTCTGCGTGTTAGCCGCCCGTTATTTACCTCGCTGGCTGTCCTCTTGCCGGCTTCTGTCAATGTCGCCCTCGCAGCGGACAGTTACGTTACCCGCATCCCGGCCCGGGGAGAGCACTTCAGGGTGGCGCAAAGCAGTGATCCCTCGCCAGGCGGGAGTGGCTGTACGGTCTATGTCCCGGCATACTCCAATATCTACTTGTTCGAGAGCGGCAGCATCCCGCTGGCCATCAACCTGAGCATTCGAAATACCGATGCTTCACATCCGGTGTTTATAAACAAAATCAGCTATTACGCCGCAAACGGCGCATTGGTGGAAGCCGTGCTGACGCAAAGTTGGATCCTGGCGCCCATGGCCACCGCCACCTACGTCATTGACCAACACGATATGCGCGGCGGTGACGGCGCCAATTTCCTGGTTGAGTGGAGGGCGAGTAGCCACACCAGCAGCCCACTAGTCGAAACCGTTATGGCGGGCTATCGTGGCTCCAAGGGGCTGGGTTTTAGTTCAAGAGGTGTTCCAACCGGTGGCTGCACCAATCCTTGAGCCGTAAGAGAACCAATTCCAGGGCCTGGAATTCCCTCAGGCCACCTCGGCCTCGGCAACAAAATTGACCATGCGTTCGAGGGGCAGTAATGCGCGCCGGCGGACGGCCTCATCGACGTGGATTTCATTGCCCCCGGTCTCCAGCACCCGGGCAAGACTCTCCAGGGAGTTCATCGCCATCCAGGGGCAGTTGGCACAGGAACGACAGGTGGCTCCACTGCCGGAGGTGGGCGCAATGATAAATTCCTTGCCGGGCACGGTTGCCTGCAATTTGTAGAAAATGCCCTGGTCGGTTGCAACGATAAGCTGCTTGTTGGGAAGGGTTTCTGCCGCATTGATAATTTGCGTGGTGGAGCCGACCACATCGGCCAGCTCGACGACGGATGCCGGCGACTCCGGATGCACCAGCACTGCCGCCCCGGGGTAGACCTTCTTCAGGTCGATAACACCCTGGGCCTTGAATTCTTCGTGCACAATACATGCGCCGTCCCAGCACAGGACATCCGCGCCGGTATGTTCGCGCACGTAGGCGCCGAGGTGCTTGTCCGGTGCCCAGAGGATCTTTTCTCCCCGCGCCGACAGGTAGTCGACGACATCCACCGCGATACTCGAAGTGACGACCCAATCGGCACGCGCTTTTACCGCCGCTGAAGTATTGGCATACACCACCACCGTTCGATCGGGGTGTGCGTCGCAAAAAGCTGAAAACTCATCGACCGGGCATCCCAGGTCCAGCGAGCAGGTGGCCTCCAGTTCCGGCATCAGCACCCGTTTTTCCGGACTGAGGATTTTGCTGGTCTCACCCATAAATTTCACCCCGGCGACAACCAGGGTATCAGCACGATGGCGCTTGCCGAAACGGGCCATTTCCAGGGAGTCGGAGACGCAACCGCCGGTCTCCTCTGCCAGTTGCTGCAATAAGGGGTCGGTATAGTAGTGCGCCACCAATACCGCATTGTTGCGGATCAACAGCTCCGCAATGCGTGACTTATAGCTTTCGACTTCCTCAGCAGAGAATTGCCGGCGCGCCTGGTGGCCGGATATATAATCCAGCACCATGGGCCTCGCGGCTTCGTCTGCACGTTGCCCAACGCTCATCTGTACCATCCGTTCCCATTAGATTTTTCGATATTACCACAAACATCGCTTTGTGTGGGTCTTGGGAAAACCTCTACCAAAAATTTGAACAAGCACTAAATTTACTTTTTATTACTTATTATTCAAAAGGTTATTTGATTTAAATGATGTATTACAGCAGGTGAAATGGTAGCGCCATGGCCGTTCCTGAACAAGCCGTCACAAATTCCCGGCACTTGAGCCCGGGCAGGTAAAATCATTAGCTCTAGAAATCAAACCCCAGGCCGATTATCAGGCGCCAATCGTCCTGCTCCGGCTCGATGCCATCGGCATCCGGTTTCGGCTGGGCGACGCGATCCCAGACCAGGGAGATGTCAAAATCCAGCAGCCGGCTAAGCTCAACGGTAAAGCCGGTGATCATATGATGGTTGTACAAGCCCGCCGCGCGGCTGACCAATTGAAGCTGGTAGTCGTAGGTAAAATCGATGGCAGGGCTGAGCTCGATCTCCAACTGGGTGCCGCCGACCAGGGCGGGGGTCGATTCAGTTTCGGCATCACCCTCCTCCACCTGGTCGAATCGCGTGTACTGGTATGCCGGCCCACCGAAAACGGTCCATTCCGTTTTGACCGTTTGCAGTAACTCGTAGCCGACACCGGTACCGACGGTGAGCCGATTTCCTATATTCTGGAAGGGGTCGCGGTAGTACTCGACAAAAACGGGCCGCACAAAAAAGCGATGGGTAATAAACTTATCCAACACGCCGCTGGCACGGTGGCTGTTGGCAGAGACGGAGCCGTCGATCGTGCTGTAGTTGCCCAGATAATCGAGTTTCATCCGGCCCTCCAGCGTCCTGCGTTGCACCATTGCACTGGC
The DNA here is from genome assembly GCA_030618705.1 of Gammaproteobacteria bacterium. Classification (GTDB taxonomy): domain Bacteria; phylum Pseudomonadota; class Gammaproteobacteria; order Pseudomonadales; family JAHEGP01; genus JAHEGP01. Next base: position 2,837 of record JAUXCW010000348.1, read on the forward strand.
ATTGCCCTCGGCCTGCTCGGTATTCCCCTGCCGCCAGTTTGCGCCCACGCTCAGTCTCGCATTCCAGAAATTGATTTCCTTTGCCTCCCCTGCGGTAACGGTGAGCAATCGCGATCGGTCAAAGCTTTGCCCGGCACCGCTCACACGCACCTGCCCATCGGCCATCAACAAGATACCGATAAGGTCCTCCTCGCCGAGCAATCTTACCTGCATCAACTGGGCCGAGCGGATCTCCACGACATCTTCGAAATCCAGGGTGAGCAGATCGAGCTCAGTACTGTCAAATTCCAGCCTGCCGTTGTACAGCACGATGAGCTCACCTTTGAGCCACTCGCCGGATTTCAGCTGTATCCAGTCATACTTGTCCGGCATGGGCGACGCCGGCTGCCATTGCCCCTCGCCGGCGAGCAGCAAGCCGGAACACAGCAGTAACAAAATACTCGCAGCTTTCGCCAACAGCGCGGCCCCCCTATTGGCCCTGCCGGCACAAGCCATATCGGTTTCACCCACCATAGGCCTACTGCAGCCTCCGGCAAACAAGGTATACTGTGCCGCTATCGGCCCCGCGCGAACGGCAGCGGAAACCCTGGCTCACTGTAATCTTATCGATATGAAATGGTCCTGGAAC
>JAUXCW010000089.1 GCA_030618705.1 Gammaproteobacteria bacterium
GGCCTGTTTACGGCCCGCGACGATGACTTTGCCTATGTCTGCCAACAGGCGGACAAGCTGAGAAAAGCCCAGTGCGGGGATGCCGTCACCTACGTCGTCAATCGTAATATCAACTACACCAATGTCTGCTATTTCAAGTGCCAGTTCTGTGCGTTTTCCAAGGGCAAGCTCAGCGAAAACCTGCGTGGTCGGCCCTACGACCTGTCACTGGATGAAATCGTCCGGCGCGCTCGCGAGGCCTGGGACAGGGGTGCGACGGAAGTCTGCCTGCAAGGGGGCATCCATCCCGAGTACACTGGCCAGACCTACCTGGAAATCTGTGAGGCCATTAAAGAAGCACTGCCCGGGATGCATATCCACGCCTTTTCACCGCTGGAGATCTGGCAGGGCGCCTCGACACTGGGGCTATCGGTCAAGGCCTTTCTCGCCGAGCTGCAAGCGCGGGGTCTTGCCACCTTGCCCGGCACCGCCGCCGAGATACTCGACGACGAAGTGCGAGCGCTGATCTGCCCGGATAAAATCAATACGCAGCAGTGGCTCGAGGTTATGGAGTCTGCCCATGGGCTGGGTATCCGCACCACGGCGACTATTATGTTTGGCCACGTCGACCACTACGGCCACTGGGCGCGGCATCTGGTACAGTTGCGGGAGTTGCAGCAACGCACCGGCGGCTTTACCGAGTTTGTCCCACTGCCCTTTGTCGGCGCTGAAGCGCCGATCTACCTCAAGGGGCGCTCACGCAACGGGCCGACCCTGAGGGAGTCTATCCTGATGCACGCGGTGGCCCGGCTCGCGCTCCACCCCCACATCACCAATATCCAGGCCTCCTGGGTTAAAATGGGCGAGGCGGGTGTGCTCGCCTGTCTGCAGGCCGGCGCCAATGACCTCGGTGGCACCTTGATGAACGAGTCCATCACCCGGGCCGCGGGAGCCAGTCATGGCGAGGAATTGCCACCGCAACAGCTGGAGGAGCTGCTATCCGCCATCGGCAGGCCCCCACGGCAGAGGAGTACGCTCTACCAGGCGGCGGATGAAGCCCAACGGGAAAAATCCTTCCACGCCGAGCAATTGCTGGAGTTGGTCAATACGCCCCCATCCAGGGACAAGAATCGCAGCAAGGTGGCGGCGGGGGATTTAAAGCGCAATCGTCAATTGGCCTGAGCCGGCGGGCAGCCAGCGATGGGCACTAAATAGCCGTCGGGGTAAGCTTGATTCTGGTCGACCGTTGCCAGAAACGCGCTGATCGCCTCGATGCAATAGTCGGGGTTGTCCAGCATAACGGCATGGCCGGCCATGGGCGCGGAATCGAGTACCCCTTGTGCCAGCAGTTCCACCATGGTTTGGGCGACATCGCGTTTTAGTATCGACGAAATCTGCCCGCGCAGGACCAGTGTCCTGCAGCTTATCGCCTCCAGGCAATCCCATAGTTCTTGTGTTAGTGGCTGGCGCAGGTCGTCGGCGCCACCGCCGCTGGCATCGTGCCGCCACAATGCCCGGGCAAAGCCCGGGTCCGTCCGAGGTTGCCAGTGACCGTCCACCTGCCGCACGCCGTGTTCCGCCATCCGTTCCATACTCTCCCGGATAGCCAGGGGGTGACGCTGGCAAAGCCATTCAAAATAGTTCTGTCGACTGTCGAAGTGGGAGGGTGTGTTTTCCGCTTCTTGCCGAATGCGATTGGCGCCTCTGTCGCCGACCTCCGGCCCCGTATCCAGAATGCCCAGGCTCAGCACCCTGTCGGGCTGCGCGGCGGTATAAAGCATGGCCACTCTCGCGCCCAGGGAGTGGCCCAGCAGATGGAAGCGCCCGGGTCGAAGCTGCTCGATGATTGCCTTGAGGTCTTCCAGCAGGGTGTCGTGGCAGTAGCGGCCGGTAAGATCCCAGCCCGAGCGGCCGTGGCCGCGGAAGTCGAGAGCGATAACTTCATAGTGGCGTTGCAGCGCACTGGCGAGAGGGTCCCACACCCGGCTGTCGTGGCTGAAACCATGAAGGAGTATGCAAACCGGCCGACCGGGGTTGGCCCAGACCGTTGCATGCAGCTCGAGACCAGCCTTGCCGGAGGCGTATACTGAGTGGGGGTCTACCATTGAAATCAGGTCCCTGTAGCCGGAAAGCGGCGTACTATAGCCGATTCGACGTATCATCGGTATCAAAGGGGGCAGATGGAAAGCGGGGTGGCGATATGCGGATTCTATATGGCCTGTTGGTGGGGACTCTGGTTTGTGGTGTTCAGGCCGGGGAGCCGCGTCCCTGGTGGTTGAGTATCGGTGCGGGTATCGGCGAGGTCGAGGTGGTGGGGCACGATCGCAGCGCACTGGTATCCATGGCCCTGGCGGAGGCCGGATATACGACTGGCGGGGTACTGGCAGGGGAGGACGATGCCACGCGCACCCGCTCCCTGGCCGCAGGCTACCGCTTTAACCCCTATATCGGCTTGAGTGCCGCCTACCAGGACTTGGGAGAGACCGACGGTGACTTTGTTGCACAGTCGGCTATAACACTCACCCCACAGCTCCAGGGCTCGACCCGGAGCCGTTACACGGCCTGGTCGGTGGCCGGGACGGCATACTGGCCCGCGCTAAGCTGGTTATCCCTGCAGGCCAGACTGGGTTTGCATTACTGGCAACACGAATTCGAGCTGCGAGGAAACGATGCGGGCGGAGCAGACATCGACCAGCGTTTACGCGACGCGGGCACCGGCCTTTTGTGCGGCGCCGGTATCGGCTTTTCCCCCCTTGCCTGGCTCGGCATCGACCTCTACTGGGAGCGCTTCCACGGCATCGAGGGTGAGCCGGGCATCGATGTAAGATCCATCAGCGCCGTGTTCCGGTTTTGAGTGGATTGACCCCGGATTACAAGAGTGTGGATCACCTTGTTCATACCGGATATCGCTCCAGCTGGACGCTATAACGCTGCGACGTTATAATGTTTTACCAGCCGTTTTCAGGAGGCCACAATGAGCAATCTATCCAAGCGATCAACGATCTACTTTGAGCCCGATATACATCAAGCGCTGAGGATGAAATCGGCGTCATCTCATCTGTCTATTTCTGAGTTGGTGGATGAGGCCGTGCGCCTTTTGATGAGCGAGGACCAGGAAGACCTGGCGGCTGTCTCCGACAGGGTGGAAGAAAAAGAGATAAGTTATGAAGCCCTGCTCAATGACTTGAAGAGCAATGGCAAAATATAGCATCACCTTCAAAAAGTCTGTGCTTAAAGATTTGCGAGGTATTCCCGGGCAGGATGTAAGGCGAGTTTTAAAGCGGATTGATGCTCTGGCGGATAACCCCCGGGCAGAAGGGTGTGTAAAGCTTTCCGCCCGGGAGTGTTATCGGGTACGGCAGGGGCGATATCGAATCATCTATGAAATTCGAGAAGAGGTTCTGATAGTGAATGTGGTTAAAATAGCCCATCGTTCGAACGTGTACAAAAATCCCTAGCCGGGAAAGGTCGGGCGATAAATAAATCTGTCCCCTTCGGTCCCCTGTAGGGTTCGAGTTTATTCGACCGCTTCATCTTTCTAGCGCAAGGGCCAGCGAAGGAGAACGTCATGAAAGACCTGCTCAAATTTTTACCGGTACTGGCAATGGCGTCATCTTTGACGCTGGCCGATGAGTATCTGGGCAACCTCAGCGCCAACCCCCATGACCCAAGCTCGATAGCGAATCCACATGGCGCGGGGAACCCCTACGACCCGAATAGTGTCACCAATCCCTATGGCGAATACGGCAGTCCCTATAGCCCGAACTCCGCCAATAATCCCCACTCGACAAACGCCCCGAAGCTTTATGACAGCCAGGGCAACTACCGCGGTCGGCTCAGCAACAACCCCTACGACCCGGATTCCGTATCCAATCCCCACGGCCGCTACGGAAACCCGTATTCCCCCGATTCGATCAATAACCCCTACGGCGCCGGTAATCCCTACGACCCGGACAGTCCCACCAACCCCTATGGCCAGGGTTTGCAGATATATGGCGAGTAATCGGACAGACGTATGCACGGCCTGATAGGATTTTCAGAGTGCGAGTAGATCTATCCCATTGTCAAAGGATACGGAGCAGGTAAGGCTTATGACCCAGACATCCACCATCCAACTCGAACCCGGTTGGCTGTCCCAACTCGAGGGCGAATTCGCCGCGCCCTATATGCGCGACTTGAAAGGGTTTTTACGTGGCCAGAAGGAGCAGGGCAAGGTGATCTTCCCTGCCGGCGAGGAGTATTTCAGTGCCTTCGACCACACGCCCATCGACAAGGTAAAAGTCGTTATCCTCGGCCAGGACCCATACCACGGGCCGGGGCAGGCCCATGGACTTTGTTTCTCGGTGCCCGATGGTATCAAGCCGCCGCCGTCCCTGGTCAATATCTTCAAGGAGATCGAGAGCGACCTGGGCTTTGCACCGGGCCAAAGCGGCAATTTATTGCACTGGGCCGACCAGGGCGTGTTGTTGTTGAACAGTGTGTTGACGGTGGAGCAGGGGCGGGCGGCTTCACATCAGGGCGTGGGCTGGGAGGAGTTCACCGACAAGGTGATTCATGTGCTCAACGATCAGCGCGAGGGTATCGTGTTTATGCTGTGGGGCGCCTATGCGCAACGCAAGGGCGCGTTTATCGATCAGCAAAAACACCTGGTGTTAAAGGCGCCACACCCTTCGCCCTTATCCGCGCACCGCGGGTTCCTGGGCTGTGGTCATTTTTCAAAGGCCAATGCCTATCTCGAGGCCAGGGGAGATACGCCTATCGACTGGTCCTTGCCGCAGACGTGATTTCGCTCAGGCGGCGGTGACTGGCTGAACGGACTGAACGTCCTCGCCAAACGCTTTGACCAATGCCGCCAGTGGCGACTGCTTTTCGGCCAGGGTCTGCTGGGCCGCGGCGCACCACGGTAGCAGGTAGCGTTGCGCCAGGGTATCGACCAGTATCGGCTCATCGCGGTCGAGGGCGCAGGCGTAGATCTCGCAGGCGGCGCCCAATTGGTCCGGCGGCAGGTGGACGTCGTTCCATGCCAGGCCCAAGTGGGAGATGACCCGCAGCCAGTCTTCCCGGGTGCTGGTGCCGTCACTGCTCAGCACGGCATGGAGCAGGGTCGGCACTGTCGGTGGTGACCCCGCATGAAACACTGACCAGTACTCGGTACTGTGTTGCTCATAGCTGTCCGGTAACTCCAGCGCCTGCCAGGCCTGGTCCCGGGCCTCCTCGTCCACCAGCGGGCTCCAGATGCGCGACCAGGCGATCATTAACAGGGCTTGTTCCGAGTTTTCCATCAGCTCACCGAAACCCAGCCGCTGCTCACCGACTTCAGGCCGCCACGGTCGCTCTCGGCGCCGCGCCACAGGGCAATACCGAGCAGGCCGTGCTGATCCAGTGCCGCCCACGGCTTGAGCTGGAATACCAGGCGATACACGCCGTCCGCCCATTGGCTCTGCGCACTCCAACCCGCGGGTGCGTCGTTGCGATGCATGGTGCCCAGGCCCTCGGCCTGTAACTGGTATAGCGCCTCGCGATCAGCGCGCCACAGGGCCGCCTCCACGGGTTTGTCCTCTTGCCCCATGGTTATCCACGGGGCGTCGGCCACTACCGGCACCATCAGGGCGGCGGCGTCGGGAAACAGGTCGGTTTCATTGGCGATACTGCTAACCGGCTGCGGGCAGGCCCATTGCAGCTCGATACGCCAACCGCGGGCGGCGGCTTTTTCCGCGGTCAATTCCACAGTGGGGGTGCTGGCCTGGGTGCGGTCTTTATAGGCCTCGGGCACATAGCCGCCGGGTTGCATCACCGTCGGTGCGGCGATCAGTTGTAAGGTCTGTTTCACTAGATTACCTCCCGCACGGCGCCGTCGAGTTTGAAGTTTTCATTCCAGTCGTAGGCGACCAGGATATCCATCAGTTCGCTGGGCTCGCCGCGTTTGCGTTTGTCCCGCTCCGCATTGACCGTGGCGAGGGCCTTATGAACGTCCGGGCCGAACAGCTGCTCCAGGTAGGCCGTGGGAATGCGCGGCTCACCCGTGCCGTTGCCCTGGCTGTCGAATTTTTCGGGGCTCATCGGCGGCACGTAGAATACATTGGCGCCCAGGCCGTATTCCGGGTGCAGCGGAATGGCGACTTTCCACTTGTCTACCAGCTTCCAAATGGGTCCCTCCTGGTCCTCGCGGTAGCCGACGAAGCGCAAGCGCCCCGGGCATTGGCGGGCACAGGCTGGTGCGACACCTTCCTCAATCCGTGGCATGCAGAAGATACACTTGGCGGCCACCTGGCGCTGGTAGTCGTAATAGACTTTCTTGTAGGGGCAGGCCTCGACGCAGAAGCGATAGCCGTGGCACTTGTCCTGGTCGACCAATACGATGCCGTCCTGCTCGCGCTTGTAGATGGATTGGCGTGGGCAGGCATCGAGGCAGGCGGGTTCGGTGCAGTGGTTGCACAGCCTGGGCATGTAGAAGTAGTGGTTGTCCTCGGGGTAGGTTCCGGTGCCCTCATCCTCGTCCCAGTTAGGTCCCCAGTCCGGCTTGCCCTTGGGCTTCAGCCATTCCTTTTTGCCGCTGGCCGCATCGGTGGCGATAACCGCCTTGTGGTTGAAACTCCAGGCACGGCCGTATTCGCTGTCGAGATTGGGTATCTTGCCGCGTTTGACTGCGCCCTGGTCGGTGCGCCCGCCAATCTCGTCCCACTGTTTGGGAAACCCCTTGCCGGGTAGTGTTTCGACATTATTCCAGTAGCTGTAGTCGGTGCCGCCATCGGTATTCCACATTTTCTTGCAGGCGACGGTACAGGTCTGGCAACCGAGGCACTTGTTCAGGTCCATTACCATTGCGACCTGTCGGGCGGGTTTTTCTATTGCGTATTTCATGACTGGGTCTCCGCCGGAGTGGTTGAGTGAGTGCTGTCGACAGAGGCCTGGTCAATCACCCGAATACCGATACGTGTATCCTGCACCGCGGTGCCCGGTTGATATTTATTGACGCCGTGCTCCAGCTGGTAGTAATCACCACTGAGATGCAGGGGGTTGACCAGTCCGGGAATCAACCACTTATAACTCTCGTGATTGGGGAACTGGTGTGGCTCCCAGGCATGGAAGTAATAGGCCACCCCCGGGCGTACCATAGTGGAATACTTGATGCGCATGGTGACCGCGCCGTAGTCGTTGTACAGCTCGGCATAATCGTGATCGGCGATATCGAGTTGTTTAGCCTCCTTGGGATTCAGGTACATCACCGGTTCACCACGCTGCATGCGTAGCAACAATGGTGTGTCGCGCCAGGTGGAGTGAACCGACCAGCGTGAGTGACAGGAGACCAGCTGGAAGGGGAGGTCGCCGCCGGCCTTGGGGCTCTCCTTGTGGGTAGGCATGGTCTCACGGGCTTCGATAAACCAGGGGTGGTCGATATAGGTGGTCAAGCGGCCGGAGTAGGTGGGCCAGTGATCCTTGTGCTCGGTGAACTGGGTCATGGTGGTGAGTACGCCATCCCCTTTCCAGTCCGGGTTATACAACGCGGTAGGGCCGACATTATCACCGGTGGAGGTGTACTTGGCGATGCCGGTCTTTTTCAGCTGCTCCACGGTGACGCCCTCCGTGGAGTGGCTGCCGGCCAGGATGGCATCGGATACTTTTTCGGCATCACCGGGGCCGAAGTGACCGTGGCTGGAATAGCGCTGATTCAAGGTTTTCCAATCCGAGGGCATCTTTCCACAACCGTCGAATTCCGGCAGGTCCTGCTCGATGGCAAGTTCTTCAATGCGCTTGCTGAGCAGCCAGTAAAATTCGTACTCATCCTTGGACTCACCCAGCGGCGGCACCGCCGCGTCACAGTAGTGAACATAGGGGATATAGGACATGCTGTACTTGATGCCGGATTTCTCGTAATAGCCGGCGGCCGGCAGGATGTAATCCGACTGCATGGCGGTATAGGAGAACTTGGGGTTGAGATCGACAATCAGTTCCATCTTGTTCCAGATGTTGTCGATAAACTTCTGTGTGTTGTTGGTGCGACGAATCAGGTTGGAACCGCCGCTGAAGAAAATTTTCGGTGAGCCACTGCGGGGCAGGTTCCTGTCCCAGCCTTTTGCCACTGACTCGTCAAAGTACTCGCTGAAGGGCCGTGGGTAATCGTTTTTAAGCTCCCTGTCCATATCGGGCACGATGTCCTGGCTGTGCAGGTCTATCGATGTCACGTTAGTGGCACAGAGTATATCCTTCTCGTACTTGCGCTCTCCATCTCGAGTCACCTCTTCCTGTGTCTTGCGTTTCAACATGATGTCCAGGGTCATGTCCCACAAATCGCCGGGGCTCAAGAGGTTCAGCATCATGCCGCGCTTGCCGCGCAAGCCCTCGTGTTCTACCTGCATTTCGGTGCCGAAGCCACCCAGGTCTACCCAGCCACAGCCCTGGTAGCCGGCGCCTTTCTTGCCGATGGCTCCCTTGAGCGACAGGCAGAGAAGTTTGGCGCGGTTCATCAGGTCGGAGTGTACGTAACGGTTGGCGCCCCAACTGGACAGCACCATGGGCCGCTCGGCATTGGCAAAGCCCTCGGCAAAGCGCTGGATCTGTTCCACGGACAGGCCGGTGACCTCGGCGGCCGCTTCAAAGGTCCATGGCTCCAGGCTTTCCTTCAGCAGTGAGCCGACCGGGGCTACCAGTATCTGCTCGCCGTCCTTCAGGGTGACCTGGAAGTTGCCTTCGATCGGCGGTTCGAAGCCATCCGGCAGGCGAATCAGGTTGCTTTCGCTTTCCTGCGTGCCAGGGGCTTCTACCGGCTGGGCAGTCACGCTGTCCCACATATAAAGTAATTTTCTGCGGCCGCCCTCGACCAGGTCGGCCTCACGGAGGAAGCGACCGTCGTCCAGGCGAACAAGAATCGGTAAATCGGTCTGCTCCCGCACATAGGGCATATCGATTTTGCCGCTGTCCCATATATGCCGGGCGGTGGCCATGGCCAGTGCCGCATCGGTGGCCGACCGCAGCGGCAGCCACTGATCGGCATGGGTGGCGGTAGCACTGTATTGTGGGTCGACCACCACCAGTTCGGAGCCGTTGTATTTGGCCTCGTATAAAAAGTGCGCGTCGGCGATCTGGGTCACCGAGGGATTCATCATCCACACCACGATAAAGTCGGAGAGGAACCACTCATCGGAGGAGCCGCCGACATGGGCGGCACCCATGGTCATGGTGGCGCCGATATTGAGGTCGCCGATTTCCGCCCAGTTGTCGGCAAAGGTGCCGCCGGACATATGCAGAAACTTGAATCGACCCATGGTGGTGGCGCCGAAGTCGAAATTGGGGCCCAAGTCCGTGTAGTGGGTATCGGCACCGTGCTCACTGGCGATATCGATCATCTTGTGGGCGATTTCGTCGATGGCCTGATCCCAGCTGATGCGCTGCCATTGACCGGAGCCGCGCTCACCCGCTCGCTTGAGCGGCACCGAGGTTCGGCTGGGGCCGTACATGACATCGGTGTAACAGGCGCCTTTCTGGCAACCCCGTGGATTGAAATCAGGCACGCCCGGCTCAGATGCCTCGTAGGTCGCGGTTTGCTCCTCGCGCACCACGATGCCGTCCTTGACGTAGAGATCCCACTCGCAAGCACTGCGACAGTTAACCCAGCCATGGGAGCCTTTGGCGATGTAGTCCCAGCTCCAGCGCTGGCGGTATAAATCCTCCCAGCTGCCGAGTTTTTGCGGGGTCTGGCCCTCGTTGTCGGCCGCGTTGGCCTGGCGGAAATGAAATAGGGGCAGGCCGCTACCAGCCACCAGTCCGATACTGCCGGTGGCCCGGATAAACCGGCGGCGGGTGAGGGAAGAGTCTGTTGAACTAACCATGCGAAATGTCCCTTGGCGATCCTGCGATGCATACCTGCCGCAACTATCGCCTATTAGCTCGGGGGTGTTAATGAGCTGGATCAAAAAAATAGGGGAAACCGTTCGCGGCGTGGTGGGAGCCCTGTGACTCGCTGCTATCCCGGGGCCGCGTTTGTCCGGCCTGCAGGCTAGTCGTGGTAGTCCAGGGGGATAAGGATTAAAGAAGCGTCATGTTCGGGGTCGAAGCGAATCTCGCCGGCGAGATCCTCGGCCACCACGACCAGGCCTTCGATGCGATTGCTGTTACTGGCGACGGCATTGACCACCCGGCCGCAACTTTTACCGTCGACAAACACCTCGCTCCCCGGCCATGGGCAGTGGCTGGTAGTGCTGGTAAAGCCCCGCATCCGTCGCTTCACCGCGCCACGGTAATGGGCTCTGGCGATCACTTCCTGGCCGGTGTAACAGCCCTTGTTGAAGCTGACGGCGCCGAGTAGATCGTAGTTGAGCATTTGCGGAATAAATGCCTCGCTGGTTGCGGCCTCGATCGTCGCGACACCGGCGCGTATATCCTGCAACAGGCTGGCCGCACTGTGGGCGGGGGACAGCATCGCTGTCGACAGCCGCCAGAACTCGCCGGCGGCTTGTGCGTCGAGGACGAGCCGGAAGCGGGGGGTATCGCCCTCCAGTCGCGTACAGTTGGCGCCGCTTGCGTTCACTTGCTGGTGGGTCACCATCGGCGCCTTGGCAAAATATTGCGCGACAAGGCTTTCACTCCCGGCGCCGCTGAGCGTCATTACCACGCGGTGCTCGCTGTTGTCCGCGAGTTCCGCCTTGGAAAATACGATATATTTTGCCAGTGACTGTTGCAGTAGCGGCAGTGCGGAGAGGGGAAGCAGGCAGTCGTAGCGATGCTCGCCGCACTGTAGCAGTTGAAAGCCCGCTATCGCCCGGCCTTTAGGCGTGGCGTGGATACCGCGACAGGCAAGCTCCGGGGTGACACCATTGAGGTCGCAGCTGAGCTGGCCCTGCAAAAAAGTGGCGGCATCCGGCCCCTCTACCGTGAGCACCCCCCATTGGGGAAGCACGGTGATGAACGGCTGTAGCACCTGCTGTTCGAGGGAGGCGTCGATAGCCGAAAACTCGATGCCGGTGTCGCAGGTGGTATATGTCTCGGGCACTATGGATTTGAGCCAGCTCGGTGGCATGGGTCTGTCCTCGAAAAGGGCTAATAATAGGCTTTCGGCGGGAGGCTGTCAGCCGGCGTCGCCTCTCTGGTGTCTGTGGGCGGCAATCTCTATAATCGGCCCCTCGATTTTTCGATCAGGTCTCTGCATGGTTTCCGATACCGAGTACAAACGCACCTGTTGGCATAGCCGGCGGGGCATG
>JAUXCW010000208.1 GCA_030618705.1 Gammaproteobacteria bacterium
CGCGACCTGCCTCTACCTGCACAAGGTTTTCCTGAGCTTACTCCAAAATATACAGCCAAACCACCGGGCCCGACGTTGAGCGCTATAACTTTCGTTTAGGCCATTGCCATACTGGTACACCTTCATCAAACAAGTTTAGATAATCGGCAACCGCGTGAGGTGGTGACTTCCTGTGTTGCAGGCGGTGGGTATGCGGCGTGGAACGGAACGTCGATGGCCGCGCCCGTTGTCAGTGGGGTTGCAGCCTTGATTCTCCATCGTCGGGTCCAGGAACTTAGCCAAAAAGCCTTAGTCCGAAAAGCTCACCAGGTGGTGGATTTTGTACGACGGGCTGAGTGTGCAGATGAGGAAAAGGCGGGACAAGCCCTATTGGGCATAGGGTCTCGAGCGCATTTTCCTCAGCTGTGCGCTCAGAGCCAGTAGAAAACCGCCAAGCGATTGTGGTTACAAAGTGCACCCAGGCTGTTTTGTATTTCGTGCTTGTATCGTAGCGCGTAAGGCCTACTTGAGAGCGCACTGGTGAGTTTTTCGGGCTAGCCCTTTCGCTTAGCAAAAGTGGACAACTGGGGAATAGGTATTCTTTGCAAAATCATCTAGGGTGACTTCTAGCTTGGCGTTACAAAACCAGCCACGAAAAGAAGCTTATCATGGAAGCGCTTATACTAGTCACCATCCTGAATTACGCCGTCTCCCCAATCTGCCAGCAGTGGAAACAAGGTCTATGTATCGGCTTCCATAGAATCATCCGAATCAGGCCACTGATTAATATGATGAGGTGAACCATGAATATGAGCAGGCAGGAATATACCGACACCGCAACGCGGCCAATATCCAGTCTACGCTTTGAATTGGATGAGCATTGCAGTCTCCACGAAAAAATTGGCCTTCTAACGCTGCTGATTGATCAACACCTGGATCGAGCCCTGATTATCAGCGACGGGAATGGAGGCATCTTGTGGGCAAACGACTACGCGCTATCGGTGGCTGTCAAATGGGGCGTTTTTGCCATCATCGATAGCGAGCTGGTAATCCACGACGATCGCCTGCAACGCTTGTTGTCGGTCAGTCCGTGCACGACACCCTGCAATCCAGGCTGCAAGTATTTTTCCAGCGGCGATTTGTATTTCGAAGTCTCGCTGTTTTATTACCGTGATGAACGCTCTGAGGCACACATGATTGCCGTGACAATTGATTGTCACGAGTTCAAAAGTTGCGAACAGCACTCCCTGCAGGAATTATCCCCCGCGGAGTATCGACTGATTAAATCCCTGGAGATCAATCATTCCCTCAAGCCGGCGGCCGCATCACTGAACATCAGTTACGAAAATGCCCGGACAAAACTGAAACGCATATTTGAAAAGCTCGATGTGCACAGCCAGCAAGAACTGTTAACCAAGGTCCGCCATGTATTCGATCATAAGGAGTTTCTCCAGTAAGGCGTTTGTCGCTGCAGTTTACTGGATTCCTGCCTGCGCAGGAATGACGGGGTGCTGGATCAGAGGAAATCCGGAAGCTTCTTGCGAATCTCTTCGGGGGTCTGCTTGACCACGTCCTTGGCGATTTCGCCCGCTACCAGGGATTTGACACTGCCAGCCATACAATCGCGCAACTCACCGAGAAAAGCGGGGGCCGCCAGGATGTAGAGTTTGTCGAAAGCCTTGTCGATGGCGGCCTGTCGCAGTTTTTCAGCCAGGTGCTTCGCGAAGCGGATCGATTCCTCCTTTTTGGCGTCCACTTCGTTCTCCATAGCGTGACGTCCCTGGCCTGCGCTATCGAAGGCGCGGCCGGGCTGGTCCGAATTGAGCTCCGAATTCTTCATCCGCGATTCGGGATGCTCCAACTCCTCGATGGGCTCCAGCGGCCCGACCCGGTTGTCGGCCCTGAGAATCTTCGCGTAAGCGCTGTCTGCTGCCAGTATCCATGAAATCGCCATATTCTTTTTCCTCCTGGTTGATAAATGGTCTTTCTATGCGCTGATGCCTACCGCCAGCTTATCAATAACCGCCGCCGGCATTCTGCAGCGAATTCGACCCCGTCCGGCGCAAAATCTAATCCGCGCCGAAAGCCACCTCGAATACATCGTCATAATGGGCGGCGAAATGCACTGTCATGCCCTGCTGCAGATAATCCGGCAATTCCTCGAAGTCTCTCCGATTGGGCTCGGGCATTATCAACTCCCCGATACCGGCGCGGCGCGCGGCGATGATCTTCTCCCGTATGCCGCCCACCGGCAGAACCTGCCCGGTCAGGGTAAGTTCCCCGGTCATCGCCATGGGGCGCACTAACTCCTGATCCCGGGCAAGGGAAAGCAGCGCGGTGGCTATGGTGACGCCGGCACTGGGACCGTCTTTCGGTGTTGCTCCGGCCGGCACATGCAGGTGCACCATGGTCTTGTCAAAAAACTCCGGGTCGCCGCCATAGGAATCCAGGTTCGACACCACGTAGCTGTAAGCGATCTCCGCCGACTCGCGCATCACATCGCCGAGTTGCCCGGTCATTTTGAAGCCCCGGTTCAGGGTATGAATTTTCGAGGCCTCGATCGGCAATGTGGCACCACCGAGCGAGGTCCAGGCCAGGCCGGTCACCACACCCACACCGGACATGGGTACCTCCTGGGTAAAAATCGGTTTGCCCAGGTAATCCTCGACGTTCTTCACCCCTATGCGCACCTGCTCGCGGCCCTGCTCCAGTATTTCCACCACAGCCTTGCGCATAATCTTGCGCAGCTGCTTCTCCAGGTTGCGCACACCCGCCTCGCGGGCATAGCCGTTGATGATGCGCTTGATCGCGCCGTCGGTGATCTTCAACTGGCGGTGCTTGACCCCGGCCCGCTTGAGCATACGCGGCCAGAGGTGACGCCGGGCGATGGTGAGTTTTTCCTCGGCGATATAGCCCGCCAGCCGGATTGTCTCCATGCGGTCGAGCAAGGGTGCCGGAATGGTGTCCAGCTGGTTGGCCGTACACACAAACAACACCTTGGACAGATCCAGCCGAACATCGAGGTAGTGATCGAGAAACTCGTTGTTCTGCTCCGGATCCAGCGCCTCGAGCAGGGCCGATGCCGGATCGCCCTGGTAAGAGGCGCCGATCTTGTCGATTTCATCCAGCATGATCACCGGGTTGCTCACCTCGACATCCTTCAACGCCTGGACAAATTTACCGGGCATGGCGCCGATATAGGTTCGGCGGTGGCCCTTGATCTCGGCCTCGTCACGCATGCCACCGACGCTGAAGCGATAGAAACGACGGCCCAGGGCGTCGGCGATGCTGCGTCCGATAGAAGTTTTACCGACCCCGGGCGGACCCACCAGCAGAATGATCGAGCCCGACACCTCCCCGCGAAATGCCCCCAGGGCGAGAAATTCGATAATGCGCTCTTTCACATCATCCAGGCCGTCGTGGTGTTCGTTGAGCACCTCCCTGCCGTGATCCAGGTCCAGCTTGTCCTTCGAGTAAACACCCCATGGCATCGCCGAGAGCCAATCCAGGTAGTTACGCGTGACGCCGTATTCCGGCGACCCGGTCTGCAGCACAGAGAACTTTTGCATCTCCTCGTCGATGCGCCGCTGTACTTGCTCCGGCACCGTCTTGCCGCGCAGGCGCCGCTGGAACTCATCACTCTCCGCGGTATTGTCATCCTTGGAGATCCCCAGCTCTTTTTGAATCACCTTGAGCTGTTCCTTGAGGAAGAACTCGCGCTGCTGGTCGCTGATTTTTTCATTGACCTGTTCGCTGATACGAGTCTGCAGGCGGGCGACATCGAGCTCTTTCTTGAGCAGCACCAGCACTTTTTTCATACGTCGCAACAGGGGGATGGTTTCGAGCACATCCTGTAAGGCATCACCCGGCGCCGTGGTCAGGGAGGCGGCAAAGTCCACCAGCGGTGACGGCTCATTGGGACTAAAACGATTGAGATAGTGGCGCAGCTCCTCGGTATAGAGGGGATTGAGCGGCAGCAACTCCTTGATGGCGCCAATAATCGCCATGGCGTAGGCCTTCAGTTGCTCATCGTCCTCCTCGGGGCTTTGCGGATACTCCACACGAACCCGGTAGGGTGGGCTTTTGCTCAGCCATTGCACAATGCGAAAGCGCTGCAAACCCTGGGCCACAAACTGAATTTTGTCGCCCTCGGCGGCGGCATTGAGCAAACGCACCACACAACCGATCTCCGGCAGCTCGTCGACCTGCTCGAGCTCCAGCAATTCCGGGGCATAGACCAGCCCGATGACGGGCTGACCGCCGCTATCGGCAACGGTCTTGAGGGTATGCTGCCAGGGTTCGGCATCAACGATCACCGGCTGGATCTGGGCCGGGAAAAACGGCCGCGACATCACCGGGATCAGGTGTAACACATCCGGCAACATTTGCTCCGGCAGGGCCAGTTCACCACTGCCGCTCGGCTCATCCCCGGCAATCACCTCCGGCGACACACTGTCATCTTTCATAAACTTTCCGTCAGCTCGAGTCATTTATAGTATTTTGGGCGTTTTACAGCGGTTTCAAGGGCTGTCCGCAGCCCGCCGACAACGCCATTCCCCGCCCCCATCGTCAAACCATCACAGAACTGTCATATAACTGCAATACAGGGCACAGAAAATACCCCGCAATGTCGGCCGATGGCCGGGCGATGGCAATTTCCAACGGTGCACTACTGGTGCACTCACTAACTAAAGGGGCACACCATGAAAAAACCATTCCTGCGCAATACGCTTGCCGCAGCCATCACCGCCACAGTGGCGGGGCTAGGCGGTGGCCACGCCATGGCGGGTAATGTTATCACCGAGGGTGATGAGGATATCATCATCAGCACCAAGGGCGGCTTCGAGGCCAAAACCGCCAGCGAAGACTTCAGCTTCAAGATCGGCGGTCGGATACAGGTGCAGTACGACAGCTTCGACGACACCATGAATCTGATCGAGCACGATGGGTCCACCGCCAACAACCTGTTTTTCCGCCGCGCGAGGGTCTATCTCAAGGGCACGTTCTACGAGGACTGGGCCTACAAGATCCAGTTCAACCTGGTCGACTCCGGCTCCGGCGGCGGCACCGTCGAGGATTTGTACATCCGCTGGCAGAAATTCAACTGGTTCAACATGACGTTCGGCAAGCACAAGGAACCCCTCAGCCTGCAGGAACTGACCAGTTCCAAGTGGGTGACCACGGTAGAGCGTTCGGCCATCGATGACTTCCTCGCTGAAGGCCGTAGCCTCGGCGCCAGCCTGCACGGCGCCAACAACTTCTGGGGTTATGCGCTGGGTATCTACGACACGGAAAGCTCCAATGACGAGGGCGTAGAGCAATACGCCGTCACCGGCCGCGCCTTCCTGTCGCCGATCAACTCCGAGCGGGCACTTCTCCACATCGGCCTCGGCGGCACCACCCGCAAACTGAATGATTCCGGTGATGAATACGACGGTGGCACGGTCACCCAGGGCATCAAGAAAGGCGATGAGGTCTCCATCTTCATCGACGACGCCGATGCTTTCACCATTTTCAATATCGAAGCGGCGGGCAAGATCGGCCCCGTCCACGCCCAGGCGGAATACCACCAGCGCGATACCAGCGCCATAGACGATGGCGAGGACGCCACCACAAGCGGCTACTACGTCCAGGCCGGCTGGTTTATCACCGGCGAATCCCGCGCTTATAAAAAGGGGATATGGAAGAAGGTCAAGCCCAACAACCGCGGCATCGGCGCCTGGGAAATCTTCGCCCGCTGGGAGGCACTGGACTTCTCCGACAAGGCGATTTCAGCGGACACCCAGAACAAGGGCACCATCGCCACCATCGGCGCCAACTGGTACCCCAACGATATTATTCGCGTCAGCGCCAACTACGTGCTGGCGGACTGGGACAATGCCCTGGCTTCCAACGGTGACGACCTGGTGCGAGCGGATTCCCTTATCGTACCCACCGGCCCTGTGAAAGACAGCGGTTCAGGCTTTGCCGTGCGATTCCAGGCCGCTTTCTAGGCCGCTTTCCAGACCATTGCACGCTGTCGAAGCCCCGCCTGGCGGGGCTTTTTTATGGTTTTCCACTTATTATCGGCACCAGCGCACAAACCCACTGTGAGATCGTGGACAATTTCCGGCAATCGGTCACCGAGCATCTATACTTTACCCTGTGGATGGGGCCGCGGCCCGCACCGATGTTTTCAGTGTCAACAACAGGCCGTACAGGGGATCAAGCATTGTCAGAGCAGCACAGAAAACTGGAGCGCCGGGAACTCGGCACAGCCATTCTGATACGCAACTCCATGAGCGGAGATTCAATCGGCGAATTGG
>JAUXCW010000112.1 GCA_030618705.1 Gammaproteobacteria bacterium
ACGAGGGCGGCTTTGAAGTTCAGTTAAGCGCACAGGGTGAACCGGGTTTTTACACCCCGGTGGGCGAAGAAATCCCCCACTCAGTGCAACTACCCGAGTCCAATCAGGAGCTGGAAGTCCTCAACCGGCAGCAGGGCCTGGAAATCGATTCGAATACGGTGTATTCATGGAATGGTGATACCATGGACTACGGCATGGCCATCGACGGGCTGGAACGACATCGCTTGCATTGAATTGTCTGCGTTGCGTTTCCGCGGGAACGCCTGTTCCCGATCCCGTTTGACTTGACGATACACTGGTATATCCATGCCCCAGACGCACAAATCTCCCTGCCCGGTCAGGATAGTCAACTCCGCAAAACGAGAAAAACACGAGCAATTTTTCCTGGCACCGCTGCGCAAAAAAACTGAGTGAGGTATATTGCTACATCCTGACCTTCTCCGACAGGCAGGCGACCTTCGCAATAAAAGCGTGAAACCCTTGCTGAAAAAACACTGGCACCACCTGTCTCAGGAAGACGTACTGGAGCTGCTGGAAGCGGATAGGGAAAAAGGGCTGGATCGGCTCGAGGTGGAAGCGCGTCGACAAAACTTCGGCTCCAATGCCCTGGCCCAGCGCAAGGGACAGGGGCCACTGCTTCGATTCCTGTTGCAGTTCAACCAGGCACTGGTCTACATCCTTCTCGTTGCGGTGATCATCAAGTTGCTCCTGGGCGCCTGGGTAGATGCAGGGGTCATCTTTGGCGTGGTGCTGCTCAATTCGATTATCGGATTCATACAGGAGGGCAAGGCATTGAGCGCGCTGGAAGCCCTCTCCCGCGCCCTGATCACCAGTGCCACAGTGTTGCGTGCCGGGGAGAAGCAGCATATCGATGCCACAGAACTGGTGCCGGGTGATATCGTGCTGCTGGCCTCGGGCGACAAGGTGCCGGCGGATCTGCGCCTGTTACAAAGCCGCAGCCTGCAGATTGACGAATCAGCCTTGACCGGTGAATCGCTGCCGGTGGAGAAGCACGCCGACCTGCTGGATCATGATACGACCCTGGCAGACCGGGCCAATATGACCTATTCGTCTACCCTGGTGACCTCCGGTACCGGCACGGGTGTTGTCGTCGCAACTGGTAATGATACCGAGATCGGCCGTATTTCCGGGCTCATTGCCAACGCCGAGGTACTGGCCACACCACTGACCCGCAAGATCGCCCGCTTCAGCCACCTGCTGCTGTATGCAATCCTGGGGCTGGCGGCGATGACGTTCCTCGTGGGCTTGTGGCATGGCGATAGCTGGACCGACCTGTTCATGGCGGCGGTAGCCCTGTCCGTGGCAATGATCCCGGAGGGCCTCCCCGCGGCAATGACCATCACGCTGGCCATCGGTGTGGCGCGGATGGCGAAACGCAACGCTATCATTCGACGCCTGCCGGCGGTGGAAACTCTCGGTAGCACGACTATCATCTGCTCGGACAAGACCGGCACCCTGACCCGCAATGAGATGACCGTGCAACAGCTGTGGGCCGGGGGAGAAAACTTCGAAGTCAGCGGTATTGGCTATGCACCGGAGGGTGAGGTGCATCAGCAGGGAAAGACGCTGGACGCCCTCGACATGACGGCACTGACCGAGCTACTGCGGGCCGGCCTGCTGTGTAACGATTCCGTGCTAAAACAGGATAACGAGCGCTGGGGAATCGAGGGGGATCCCACCGAGGGCGCGCTGCTGGTATCAGCCCGCAAGGCAAGGCTGGACAGCCAACAGACACAGGATGCTTCTCCAAGGCTGGACGCGATCCCTTTCGAATCCCAATATCAGTATATGGCGACCCTGCACGGGGGTGACAAGCCCATGGTCTACCTGAAAGGTTCAATGGAGAGCATACTGGCGCGTTGTAACACCCTGCTGGGAACCGACGGCAAAAGCAAACCGCTCGACAGCGCAGCGGTGAACGCCAGGGTGGAGGCGATGGCCTGTCAGGGGCTACGGGTGCTGGCTTTCGCGCGCCTGGCTGTCCCGCAGGATACAACCACCATCGACCACGGTGATGTCGCCCATGGGCTGACCTTTCTCGGCCTCCAGGGCATGATCGACCCACCGCGGGAAGACGCCATACGGGCAGTGCGTGCCTGCCAGGTCGCCGGCATCCAGGTCAAGATGATTACCGGCGACCACGCGGTCACCGCCGCTGCCATCGCCGCGCAAATGGCGCTGGACGATACGCTGGCCACTGGTGAAACCCCCAAAGCACTGACTGGCCGCGAACTGGAGGCCATGCCCGATGCCGAATTGATTCAGGCCGCCACCGCAACCACTGTCTTCGCGCGGGTCACACCGGAACAAAAACTGCGCTTGGTGGAAGCCTTGCAGACCCACGGCGATGTAGTGGCCATGACCGGTGACGGCGTCAACGACGCGCCGGCATTGCGACGCGCCGACATCGGTGTGGCCATGGGTATCACCGGCACCGAGGTATCGAAGGAAGCGGCTGATATGGTGCTGACCGACGACGACTTCGCCACTATCGAAGCGGCGGTGGAAGAAGGTCGCGGCGTTTTCGACAATCTTACCAAATTCATCGTGTGGACGCTGCCGACCAATTTTGGTGAAGGCCTGGTGATCCTGGCGGCAGTTTTCATGGGCGTCACGTTGCCGATTCTTCCCGTGCAAATCCTCTGGATCAACATGACGACTGCAGTCTTGTTGGGCCTGATGCTCGCCTTCGAACCCAGGGAACCGGGAGTCATGCAACGGTCGCCACGCGATCCGAAAGCGCCGATCCTCACCGGCGAGTTGATCGTGAGAATCATCCTGGTAGGTACCTTGCTCTTCTTGGGTGCATTCGGGCTGTTCGAATGGGCACTTGCCAGGGGAGCGAGTGACGCTGAAGCTAGAACAGTTACTGTCAACGCCTTCGTTATGGTCGAGTTATTCTATCTGTTCAACTGCCGCAGCCTGACAAAATCCATGTTCCAGATCGGCCTGTTCAGCAACCCATGGATTGTGGTCGGGGCAACCACCATGTTGGTTTTACAATTATTCTATACCTACGCATCGCCAATGAATCGCCTCTTTCACTCTGCACCGATTAGCCTAATAGACTGGGCGTATATCCTGGCGGTTGGCCTGGTGATTTACCTGGTTATAGGCGCGGAGAAAATGTTTCGACAGCGCCGAAAAAAAGAAAGCAACAAAGCGTTATCTATGCCCTGAAAACTGACCCGCCTCGCGGACACAAGCGACCGCGCGGAAGTAGTAAAATTCGCAATTCGGGTGGGTGCCGGGTTTGGTGCCAAACACTAGCTGCTGGCTACCGCGAGTAAATGATAGTAGTATGCCTGCTCACCATATACCACGCTGCCTGTAGCTGCTTGGTGCTGCGAGTTGCCGCGACTTACTAGGCGGAGCCATAGAGTGCACGACAATCAAGCCCTTAGCGAAAGCGGGGCTTTTTTGTTGCCAGGAATAAACATAGCCGTTACAAACATGGCCGTGACAACCGCAGCCGAATCGCCAACGGGAGCCCGGTGAGTTCCGCGAATCAGGTATCCCGGCGCCAAACAGTCGATCGATAGATTGGGAATAAAATGACTGAAAAGAACGATATTACTTATCAATACTGCGGGATAGAAGACGCTGGCTTATTCTACCAGCAGCGCGATCACTCCTCGCTGGTGCCGGAGTTCAGCGCGTTTACCAGCGATCCAGAACTGGCTATTTCCCTGACCTGGGCCAAGCACATGTGGATTGCGAAAGCGGTCTACAACCATTACCACCGACTAAAACGCCCCCTGAATATTCTCGAGTACGGCTGCGGCTATGGCAGTATTGGATTTTTAAAACAGATGATTCCCTGCACGCTGGTTGGTATTGACTACAACCAATCTGCCCGAAAAGCAGTGATGGACAGGGGATACGACGACTACATAATCGGCGACTTTATTAATGAGAGCTTCGATCAGCACGCCCCCTTCGATATCATCTGTTCACTCGATGTCTACGGCCACATTGAGTTTCGCGATAAGGACCGGGTACTGGAAAAAATGTCCGCGCTGCTGCAAGCCGACGGCGTGATGATCGAAGGTGTCGAAACCGGCTGTTTCGACTACTTCGCCTCGCGGGAAAAAGCGATTGAATTCGCCAGGGTTGATGGCCACGTCGGCATTGAACTGTTTGAGGAGGTCAAGTCCCGTTACCAGCAGTTTTTTCCCTACATCTACGGACAACATCGCTTTTCCGTCAATGTTGACTCACACCAGATTGAGAAAGCCTGCTTCGGGTACGGAGATACCACGTTTTCTGATTGGGCGCCCGCTATTGCCAAATTCCTCCCGGAAGAGCGCCGGCTGTTTGATCTTGGCCAGGGCATCATGTTCGACAAGCTGACCAGAACCTGGTCCGAGACCTATGAACCCCATGGCGGTTTCGGTTTTATTATCGCGTCCAGGAGTCCACTGAGTGATCCGCTGGCACAGCCGATCGAGGGAATAGCGCCGATTGAGGTCGAGGATCTTTACTTGCAAATGAATCGGAGTCAACAACTTGCATTCGAAGCCAGCTATGGTTTCAGCCGTTTCTGGGCCAGGGCAAGGGGTTTTGAGATTCCCGAAGCCCGCGCCTTCGGGTTCCAATCCGACGTTCCGGAACAGCAGATCAGCCGCTACCTGGAACAAAAGTCCAGCGAAGCTCCCGTTGCCAGAAATCCTGGCAAACTGTCCAGGTGGTACCATGGCTTAATGCGCAGGCTAGGCCTAAATCACTAGGAAAAGGACGCTTCGGGCCTACAGCGCTTATCCAGCTTATATTCAGGAATGACCGGAGAAAACCATCAGCCATGCTCTCCCCCATTCTGGACAATCAATTTGCTGTACGGCTCGGTGCATTACTGGCAATCGTAGTATTGGTTGCCACCTGGGAAATCCTCAAACCACGCCGTACTCTCTCGATGTCAAAGGCCCTGCGCTGGACCAACAATTGGCTAATCAGCGCCCTTAACAGTGTCATGCTCTCCCTGTTGTTCCCGATACTGGCCGTCGGTGTTGCCATGCTGGCGGAAGAAAAGCATTGGGGGCTGTTCAATGTCCACGGGGTACCCGCCCTCTACAGTGTTCCCCTGTTCCTGGTCGTGTTTGACCTGGCGATTTATTGGCAGCACCGCCTCTACCACCGCGTACCAATATTATGGCGATTGCACCGCATGCACCACGCCGACGCCGATTTTGACGTTTCTACCGGGATTCGATTTCACCCACTCTCCATCATCCTGTCAATGCTCATCAAGATGTTGGTGATAGTTCTGCTTGGCCCTCCCGCCATCGCTGTATTGCTGGCCGAAATCCTGCTCAACGTGATCGCCATGTTTAACCATGGCAATATCTATATCCCGCCACGGATAGACAAGGTCCTGCGCCTGTTTTTGGTGACACCCGACATGCATCGGGTGCATCATTCGGTAATCCCTGAAGAAACCAATAGCAATTTCGGTTTTAACTTTCCCTGGTGGGATCGCTTGTTCGGTAGCTATCGGGATCAACCCCGGGGCGGGCATATCAATATGGAAATCGGTATACGTGGCTTCCAGGGCGCCGAAGACCAGATGCTGCATCGTCTCATCCTGCACCCATTTCTCACACCGAGAGAAAACTCACCATCCTGAATTCTAAGGAGATTTCCTCACCACGGCGAACTGGCTATTGCCGACATCCTTCAAGGTGCCCGGTTCCAGTTGCAGTCGGTTCTCGAAATTCACTACCCGATCTTCATGGTAGTAAGAGGTTTGTCGCCAATAAATCGTATCGAAATGCGGAGCCAGAAAATCCAGAAACTCAGCTTTGCTGAAGCGGTGCACGGGAAGCCCCTTACTGCCGTCGGTATGGTCGTCTGCATAACGATTAAATTCTTCCTCGCTGATGTAGATTTGATCCGGCCTGGGGTGGGAATAGGTAGAGCCCCTGCCCGCATCCACGGAGTGCGTGGTGAATATAATAGCGACACCATCGGGTTTTAACAGGGAGGCAACTTCCGCCAACAGATTGCGCACCGAGCTGGTCGACATATGCTGGATAACCATGCCCAGGATGACGACATCAAAGGTCTTGCCGGGATTCTCAGCCATGTACTCGGAGGTCAATTGGCAAATCACCTTACATCCAGGCTCCTGGTGATAAGCCTTGTGGCAGGCTTGCCATCGTATCTCATCGGGTTCCAGGGCGATGGTTTCCGCAATGATGCCCCGCGAAAATTCGGTAACGCGACCCACTCCCGCACCGATATCGAGAAGGGAGCCTTCGCGCTTCATAGCGAGTAGCATTTTGATCATGTCAAAATAGTCGCGATCGTGCAGACCACTACCATCACCGACCCGGTTTACAAAATTATCGGCAAAGCCACGCAGATCCCTGTCTTTCGAATTGTATTTGTATTCAGCCATAGCCTGGAAATTTAGCCTTTTCAGTTGAAATCTTGTATTTGAATGCGCGAGATACTATCACGAGCGGTGGAAAATAGGGCTCTCGATTTGAGTTGAGCAGAGCGTCCGCCAGAATCCCGGTATCGATTGCGGCCCGCTGATCATGTGGTTATATTGGGCTTTAATCAGGGCGCTCAGCCAACACTGGCCGCACAATCAATGACCCCATAAACAAGCAGGTACCAGCCATGACCTTTCCAAAGCCAGGAGAAGCCGGCTCGCCGGTAGCGTTTAAAGCCAAATACATGAATTTTATCGGCGGCGAGTGGGTCGCACCGGTCAAGGGCCAGTATTTCGATAATGTCACTCCGGTCACGGGGAACGTGTTCTGCCAGATACCCCGCTCCAGCGCCGAGGATATCGAGCTGGCTCTGGATGCCGCCCATGCAGCGAAAGATGCCTGGGGCTCTACGGCCGCGGCTGAACGCTCCAACATCCTGCTGAAAATCGCCGACAGGATCGACGCAAACCTTGAAATGCTCGCCGTCGCCGAGACCTGGGACAACGGCAAGGCGGTAAGGGAAACCATGGCGGCGGATATCCCGCTCACCGCCGATCACTTCCGCTATTTTGCCGGCTGTATTCGCGCCCAGGAGGGTAGCCTGGCCGAGATCGACAGCACCACCGTGTCCTACCATATCCACGAACCGCTGGGCGTGGTGGGACAAATCATCCCCTGGAATTTCCCTATCCTGATGGCGGCCTGGAAACTGGGCCCGGCGCTGGCGGCGGGTAATTGCGTTATTTTGAAACCGGCGGAACAAACACCGGCATCCATTCTTGTCCTGGTCGAACTGATCGCCGACCTGTTGCCCCCCGGCGTATTGAACATCGTCAACGGCTATGGCGAAGAGGCGGGACAGGCACTGGCCAGCAGCAAACGCATTGCCAAAATCGCCTTTACCGGCTCCACCCCGGTCGGCTCACATATATTGAAGTGCGCGGCGGAGAATATTATTCCCTCCACGGTGGAACTGGGCGGTAAATCTCCCAATATTTATTTCGAGGACATCGCCGATTTCGAGGACGAATACCTGAGCAAATGCGTCGAGGGCCTGGTGCTGGGCTTCTTCAATCAGGGCGAGGTCTGTACCTGTCCTTCGAGGGCGCTGGTACACGAATCCATTTACGACAAGTTTATGCAAATGGTGGTGGAGCGCACCAAAAATATCGTGCGCGGCAATCCGCTGGATCTCGAGACCATGGTGGGCGCCCAGGCCTCGCGGGAACAGTTCGACAAAATCATGGGCTATATGGATATCGGCAAGCAGGAGGGCGCCAGGGTCCTGATCGGAGGCGACGTCGAGAAGGTGGCCGGTTTCGAACAGGGCTTTTATATTCAGCCTACCCTGCTGGCCGGCACCAACGATATGCGCGTCTTCCAGGAGGAAATCTTCGGTCCGGTGGTTGCCGTCACCACCTTCAAGGATGAAGCCGAGGCGCTGGCCATTGCCAACGATACCGAGTTCGGGCTCGGCGCCGGCATCTGGACCCGGGACACCAACCGCGCCTATCGAATGGGCCGCAGCATACAGGCAGGACGGGTCTGGATAAACTGCTACCACGCCTACCCCGCCCACGCCGCCTTCGGCGGTTACAAAAAATCCGGCATCGGCCGGGAGACCCACAAGATGGCCCTGGAGCACTACCAGCAAACCAAAAACCTGCTGGTGAGTTACGACATCAATCCGCTGGGCTTCTTTTAGTCCATGGGTCCCCTCGAGGAGCGCTACCCCGTGGTGTTGTCGCAAAGTGTCATCTGGGGCGACATGGATGCCTTTGGCCATGTCAATAACACGGTGTACTTCCGCTACTTCGAGGATGCGCGCATCGCCTATTTCGACCGGGTCGGCGTCCCCGAACACAAGGTGGATTCCAACGTCGGTCCCATACTGGCGGCGACCAACTGCAACTTTAAACTGCCGCTGCAATACCCGGATCGCATCCATATAGCGGCGCGCAGCACCATACTCTCAGCCAAAAAAATTAATATGGAGTATGCCGTCTACAGCGAAAACTACAGCGGCACTGCAGCCCAGGGCGAAGGGCTGATTATCTACTACGACTATGCCGGTGCCCGGAGCTGCGAAATCCCCGCCAAAATCATCGGTGCAATCGAGGAGCTCGAGAGTAAATAACGGGGCTGCCGCTTAATTTTTACAGAGTGAGTATCCGCAACCGCTTATGGCGTACTTGAACGTCAACCTTTGACCAGGCCAGAGTGCCGGAGGCTTATCATGCTACGATCTGTGCAATTGCGAGACTATATGCTGACCAACCCGGTGCGCATCAAGCCGGACGCCAATCTGGTCGAGGCAATAGAGTTGATTGTCCATAACCGGATATCGGGTATCTGCGTGGTCGATGACAACAACGAGTTACTCGGCATCCTGTCGGAGCTCGACTGCCTGGATGCGATACTGAGCGCCACCTACAATGAGGGCGGCATCGCTACCGTCGGCGAGTATATGGCGACCGAAAACCTGCTGGTAGCGCACCCCAATGAAGATATTGTCGACATCGCCCAGGATATGCTGCGCAAGCACAAGCGGCGGCGCCCGGTGGTGGAGGACGGCAAGCTGGTGGGCCAGATCACCTGTCGCCAACTGCTCAACGCAGTGAAGAACTTCAAGTAGAGCGATACGGTAATATTACCGCTTGCAACTTTTTCCGTATCAGATAGCGAGCAAATATCGCTACTATGTCGGCCTCTGAGCAACATGCACCGAAGCCGGTGAATACCATGAAACAGGCAACTGCAAAGGCAAGAAAGCCCGAGAATATTTTTGTCGACCGCCGGATGGAGCTTGTGGACCGGCGCGAGGCATTGGGCGGCATCGGCTATATCAACTGCCGCCGGCAGTTGAGGGATCGCCGCCGTTGCAAGTATGTCCACGATATCCGGGAGTGGTGGCTGCGCGTCAACTACGTGGCAAAAGAGGAACAATCCTGAGCTCAAGGATTCTTGAAATGGATCTCGTGGGAGCGGATACCGATTTCCAGGTTGGCCGGGTCATCGGCTTTACGCTTGACCACGTGCTCGGGGGGCGTGGGGGCGGGAAAACACCCCGACCATTCAGCACCGGGCTCGATGCTCTCATCACTGCGGAAGGGCTTCAACCAACCGCCGGTCAGTTCACTCCGATAGCCGGGCCGTCGCGCGCTGAACACCCAGTCGACACGCTCCACAGTTTCGGGCGATTGATTATCGATCACTACCCGTAAGGGGCTCTCCTCCGGGCACTGCTGTAGATCGTGACGGGCCGTGATCGCCACCGCAGACTCTATCCTCACCGCTTCACGCTGCTGGAAATAGTAATACGCACCGGCTACCGCACCGACAACCGCAGCCACTGCCAGCACCACTGACATTTGCCTGGGAAAGGCAAACAGCAGGATGACCACAGACAGGACGAATA
>JAUXCW010000290.1 GCA_030618705.1 Gammaproteobacteria bacterium
GCTACCCATAACAACAATATACCCAGGACAAAACTGAGAACATAATCGATTGCATGGGGGTTTTGCAGGTAGTCGGAGACTTTCTCCATCCCCCTCAAAACCACGACTCCCACGCAGAAATACGCCAGGGTATGCCCGAGTAAAACCGTGCCGCTGTTCAACACCGGTCGATTCGTTCCCGCAGCATAAACCATGAAAGCGAACAATACCGGGTTGACGATATCAGCGATTAAAAAGGGCAGGAGTGACAATAAAGAGTCGATCATCATCTGTGGCTCAAGGTTTCACTCGTATCCGACTCCCCATCAGCCGAGGAAAGGCGTGAAGTCGGGGCCCCGGCGCAGACAGTGGCCACCATCGACATTGATGGCCTGGCCGGTGATCCACCGCGACTCGGGCCCGATCAGGAAACGGGCCAGTTGGGCCACGTCCTCGGGTTGGCCAACATCGTTCATCGGTGTGTTTTCGACATAGGAGCGGTAGACGTCGCTATCCCTGGGCACTCCCTCCATGATCTCGGTGGCGATAAAGCCCGGGCGTATCGCATTGAAGCGCACACCACTGGGCCCGTTCTCATCGGCACAGTTGCGCATCATGGCCTCAATTCCAGCTTTACTGACACAGTAGGCGCCGAACCAGCGGTGGGTGATATGGCCCGCCAGTGAGGACATGGCCACAAACGAGCCACCACCGGCCGCTACCATATGGGGCAAGGTGTACTTGACGCACAACATGGTGCTCAGCACATTGAGGTTGAGCACCCGCAGGAATTCCTCCTGGTCCATCTTGTCGTAGGGCATCGGGATACCGCCGCCACCGGCGTTGGCGACACAGCCGTTGAGTTTGCCGGTCGGTTCCCGCGCCTTTGACACCATCGCCTCGACACTGGCCTCGTCAGTGACATCACCGGCGACGATTTGTACGCTGCCGCCATTGTCGGCCACAGCGCCGATTTTTTCCGCGGCCTGCGCCAGCACCTCTTCCCGCCGGCCGCTGATAGTGACCGCAGCGCCGTCCGCCGCCAACTGCGCGGCACAAGCCATGCCTATACCCGTGCCACCACCGGTAACCAGTACCGCGTAGCCCTGCAAGCCACCGGACGCCTTGTTTGAATTACTCATACCCAGTCTCCCTATGATTCAGTCGATAGGACGAAGCTTAATGGCAAACCGACAAAAACGGAACTGACATTCGGTAATGGATGGTGGGTGTGCTGGCATAGCAGGAGCGTGTGCCAGTAAGCACGTCGCCTACATGGACGTAGGCGCTTAGGGTCTGTCCGGAACAGGCACCCTGCGTCTACATGGACGTAGGCGCTTGGGATTTGCCGGGAGCGAAATCCCCGCCCTGTGCAAAAAAAAACGGCTACCGTGGGCAGCCGTGAATATAGTGGGAGTATGTATACACGGTTACTTCAAATCCCTGGGGGTTTGGTCAACGAGACCTGAATGGGTACTCTCAATAACTGTGTACATAATTAGTCAACGCGCCCGGGTAAAAGTTCGACCTTTTTCGATTATTTTTCACCGTGCGCCAATTTCCAGGCGGCAAAGGCGATCGCAACCCCAAGGCATCCCGTACCGCCGACCCCTAAGCGGCAGCCCCAAGTCCGTCCTGCAAATGGGCTGGCGGGCCGGCATCCGTGCCCAATTCAGCACTACTACGAGTGACAAATACGCTTGTCGGGGAAAGTTCACTATCAGCAATATCCCTGCTGTCGGCAAACCAGCCACCGAGCAGTGTGGCCAATAGTATCCCCGGAATGAGATAGACGGTAAAAACGAAAAATATTGATGAAATAGACATAATCGACTCCTTACATTGATTTGCGGGGAGCAGTTGCCGGTGAGTTGGCAGCCGCCCCGGACGAACTTTTGACTCAGCTGGATTTATGCTGGCCGCGATTCAGCCACACAGGTCGGCCCCTGTTTGAGAAGGCCGGTGCTTTGCTTCATCGACGACAAGCAATTCCATCACCAGAAAACCCAATACAATCGTAATAACCATTACCTGTAACATGGTGGTACCTCGCTATTTACAGCTTCACTCTCAACGCTGCCGATAGGCTATCAAGCCACTCGGCTGCGGTAACATTACCACCCATATAATGATACTTATAGTAACATATGTTGGACGGGTTGCCTGCGTAGATGACTTCCCCTAATCAATAAGTGACTGGAAGCAACCGCAGTGCATATTCAGTAAAGCGCATATAAATAGAATATTCCTTCTATATATCAATAATATAGGTATTGACACGGTCATATACGGCCAAATCGGACCGTGGACGGGATCTTCGCCGAACCGCTACTCAAACGACACAATTAGTAACAGTAAAAGTGTGCGCAAATACACAAATATACAAAAAAGGTTTCGTACAGCCCGCTGCTTTTCCCCCGGGCGGCCGCGACACGCTGCTTCAAGACAAAATCAGCCGGGCTGAAATGGGGTTGGTATGGAGAATTTGGGCGCTCTCCACCGTCTGCCGGTAGATTTACCGGAGAGCGTCGGCCCAGAGTCGGTGCCAGAATTGCACGATGGGCTCATTGCGACCGAACAGGACGCTGCGCTGACCGGCGGCGAGGCCCTGCTGACACTGTACCGCCGCCACGAGATCCTCGGTCTCGAAGATGTCGCCACCAAACTCATAGGCCTGGCGACTCTCCTCCATACGCTCCGGGTCAGCGCATACACCGGAGTAAAACACCACGCTGCGGCCGGGGTCGGCGCCCGGCTCAACCCTGATGAGCTGCGCGTCCCGGGGCGGGACTACTACCACCGTGCCCGGGAATAGTGTGTGGTTGATGACCCCCGGCGGCCGCTCCGGCCAGTCCCCCCGTGGGCCGCCAAGGGCCTGCTCGATTCCCTTCATCGGAAACGCCCAGCGCGAATGGCGGCCGAACTCATCGACAATGGCATGGGAGCTCATCAAGGGCGACAAGCTGTCTCGATGCAAGCAGGCAAAGTGGTAACTCTCATGACTTAAATCCACCACCAGCTTCCAGTTCGCAGCGACATCAAAGCGCCGGGTCTGGACTGACTGCATCCGGTCGAAGCCTAAGTCCTCCAGCTGCGGAGCTATTTCGTCGAGGTGACCGTCCACAAGCGCCTGGTCCATACCTGGGCTTACCCCCACCACTAATAAGCCGGCGCGGTCCGAAACCGGCAGTGAGCGAAGACAGGTACCCGCACCCGGGGCCTCAAAGGCCGCCTCCCCGGGCCTGCCGGCAAGTTTGCCGTCAAAACCGTAACTCCACCCATGATAGGCGCAGGTCAGGCGTTTACCCGTACCACAGCCGCTAGCCACCCGCGCACCCCGGTGGGCACAGGCATTGACGAAAGCACGTAATTCCCCCCGTTCGTCCCGGGTCACGACAATCGGAACCTGCATCACCTCCGCGGCCATATAAGAACCCGGGGCCGCCACCTCGCCGGCAAAACCGATCACCTGGGGCGTATCCAGGAAAAATTGCTGCCGCTCCCGCTGCCATCGCCCGGGATCGAGGTAAACCGATGCCGGCTCCTCCATCATCCCGGGCGCCTCGTCACTGGTATTGCTGAGCACCCGTTGCCGCAGTCGTTCACTCAGGGCGATACTGGTCTCTCTTTTCATACTCTGGCTCTCCCCGGACATGCCCCGCCATGGTGAAACAGGTTACACTTGCCGCCACTCCATACAGCGATACGTTAACAGAAATAGCGAAGCGAGGATTCACCATGAAAGCAGCCGTACTGGAAGCGCAGGGGGAGAAAATCAGCGTCTACCACAACGTTGAGTGCGGCGAACCCCGGGCCGGGGAGATAAAAGTCCAGATAAAGTACTGCAGCCTGTGTCATTCCGATGCCAGCGTGAAGAACGGCGTGATGGGCCCGCTAACGGCGCCGATTATCCTCGGCCACGAGGCGTCCGGCATCGTCCATAGTGTCGGCGCCGGCGTAACGCACCTCCAGCCCGGCGACCACGTCGCCATGACCCCGGTCGCCCCCTGCGGCACCTGTTATTACTGCCAACGCCACCAGCACAGCCTCTGCGTAAACAGCATGGCGCTCCACACCAATACCCTGCCCGACGGTGAGACCGGCTTTTCCCGCAACGGTGAAACGATATTGCGCGGTCTCGGCGTGGGCGGCCTGGCCCAATACACCATTGCCCTGGCCACCGGGGCGGTCAAACTGCCGGGGGATATCCCCCTCGACCTGGCCTGCGTGATCGGTTGTGCGGTGCAGACAGGGACCGGTGCGGTCCTCAATACCGCCGATGTCGAAGCCGGGGCAAGCGTATTGGTCATGGGCCTCGGTGGTGTCGGTATGTCCGCGGTACAGGGTGCCCGCATCGCCGGCGCGCGCACCATACTCGCTTCGGA
>JAUXCW010000130.1 GCA_030618705.1 Gammaproteobacteria bacterium
CGGCGTACAGGTAGGCGCTGAGGGAAAATGCCCCCTGATCCGAGTCCCCCGCGGCCAGGCGGGTATAGAGTATGCCCGAGGGGTTGCCCGAGGCGGCGCTGGCATACTGCGGCGCCTGCTCTAGTACGGTTACCTGCCAGCCGCTGTCAGCCAGCGCGCGCGCCGTGTGACAACCCGCCAGTCCGGCGCCGATGACCAGGGCCGAGCGGGTTTTAAAGTCGGCCGTTGCGCCGCAATGCCAGGGCGCAACGGCTCTTGGCGACCGGGGCTCATCGGGTGTCGGGGTCGTACAGCTACCCAGTTGGCCGCAGAGCATATCGCGCTTGGGGCCGAAACCAGGTATCTTGCGCAGCTCGAAACCCACGGCCTGCAAGCCCCGTTTGACGATGCCCGCCGCAGTGAAGGTGGCAAAACTGGTGCCGGGCGCGCTGAGGCTGGCGACTCGATGGAATACGGCGGCAGACCACATGTCCGGGTTTTTTGCCGGGGCGAAGCCGTCGAGCAGCCAGGCATCGACCGCGATGGTGGATTGCGCATGGGGCCCGGGGTAATCGCAGTCGCGGAGTTGGTCTAATACGTCTATTATATCCCCAAAGCCCAGGCTCAAAGTTACCCTGTCCTGCAGGGCGATTTGGTGTATGCCGGGTATTGCCGGGGGGTAGTTGCGGTATAGGATGTCGGATAATGCTTGAAGCTCGGGCCACTGCGACAGGGCACGGGCGAGTTCCGCCGCCGGCAGGGGATGTTTCTCGATACTAATATAGTGCAAATGGCAATTCGCCGGCGCCGTACGGTTCCAGAGTTGCCAGCTTGCCAGTAAGTTCAGGCCGGTGCCGAAGCCGGTTTCAATAATGATAAAATGTGTGTTTGCCGGCATGTGTTGCCAGCGTTGGGAAAACCGGTTGCCCTGCAAAAAGACATGGCGACTCTCATCCAGGCCGTGGGTTCTGGAAAAATAAACATCATCATAATGTCGAGAGACCGGTGTGCCGTCGGCGCGCCAGTCGATATCGGCGTATTTCAGGGAGTGGGTGCTATCCAATTGTTTGGTCATCAGGGGATTTTACCAGCCGCCCGCTTTCGCGTCAGGTTTGCTTCCCCGGCCCTGTTATGGGCGCTGGTTCTTGTCTGTCTTCCCTGGCAGGGCTTGAGTGCGCGGGCCATCGATCACCCCGCCGATTCAATTTCCCTGGCCATGGCCACGGAGCCTCCCAGCCTGAACACATTGCTAGCCACCGACTCCGAGAGCTTTTTCGTCCTGTCCCATGTTATGGAGGGCCTCGCCCAGTATGGCGCCAACAACGAGCTGGTACCGGCCATCGCCAGCCGCTGGGAGATCGACGAGTCGGGGGCGACCTTCTGGTTGCGGCCGGATGCTCGCTGGAGCGACGGCGAGCCGGTAACCGCAGAGCAGTTTGTCTATGCCTGGCGACAGGCGGTGGATCCGAAAACCGGCGCCCCCTATGCGTCGATCCTGTATCCGGTCAAAAATGCCCGGGCCATCAATACCGGCAAGCTGCCCAGTGAACAGTTGGGGGTGAAAGCGCTGGATCGACACACTCTCCAGGTCAGCTTCGAACAGCCATGCCCCTATTTCCTCGGCCTGACAGCGTTTGCCACCTACTATCCGCTGCGGGCGGATGTGGTCGAGCGCTATGGTGCGCGCTTTGCCGCTGAGGCCGACACCATGGTCTATACCGGCCCGTTTAAACTGGAGCAGTGGGTTCATGGCAGCAGCATGCGGTTGGTGCGGAATCCGGAATACTGGGATGTCTCCAGCGTGGCGCTAAAAAAAATCAATATTCCGTTTATGACCACATCGGCGGCTGCGGTGTTGAATTTGTACAAGGATGGCGCGATTGCCTATGCCAACCTCGATGCGGAAACCCTTAGGGAGGCCGTCGTCGAGGGCTACCCGGTACGCCGTTTTCGCAACGGCACGATTTTCTTTATCGAATTCAATTTTCGCGAAGCCCGCGCGACCAGGAACGCGGATCTGCGCAAGGCGATGCAGCTGGTCTTCGACTCGGCCACGCTGGTGAACAAGGTGATAGCGGTGCCCGGAAACCGGCCCTTGTATTCACTGTTTCCCTCTACCGTACGCGGTGTCGATGGGCCGTTCTATCGCGAGTATCCCGCCAAACCCCTGGCGCAGGACCTGGTGCTGGCTCGCAAACACCTGGAGCGGGCCCGGCTGGCCATGGGTGGCCAGGTGCCGCCGCTGACATTCCTGGTGAGTGAAACGCCGGTATCCGTCATTATCGGCGAGTATTTGCAAAATTTGTTCAAGCAGTCCCTCGGCCTGGATATCCGCCTCGACAAGCAGATTTTCAAGCAGCGTATCGCCAGGATGCAAAGCGGTGATTTCGATATGGTGCTCGCCGGCTGGGGGCCGGATTTCGATGACGCCATCACCTATGGCGATTTGTTCGCGTCGTGGAATGAAAACAATCGCGGTCGCTACCAGAATGCCCGTTACGACCACTGGGTCGAGGTGGCGCGACAGAGTAGTGACCAGACCGAGCGCATGAATGCCATGGCGCAGTTGCAGCGTATCATGCAGGAAGATATCGGCATTCTACCCTTGTTCGAGGGGGCGTCCGTCTACCTTCAGCACCCGGAATTGCGCGGCGTCCGGCGGGCAATATTCGGCGGCGACCCCAACTATAAACATGCCCGACTGGAAAAGGCAGAGTAGTCGATGCCCTTAATGCGTTATATATCAGGCCGGCTGGTGTCCGGGGTTTTTACCATCTGGTTTATTGCCACGGCCACATTCTTTGTCATGCACTGGGTGCCCGGTGACCCGCTCAGCGATGAGAAGGCGGTGTCGCCTGAAATTCGCAAAAACCTCGAGGCGCGCTACGGGCTCGACAAAAGCCTCGGCACCCAGTACTGGATATACATCACCTCCATGGCCAGGGGCGATTTCGGTATCTCCTATACCCAGAAAAACCGCAGTGTCAACGATATCATCGCCATGCATTTCCCGGTATCGGCCATGTTGGGAGCCCTGGCCGTACTCTTTGCCACGGTCGGCGGCATATTATGGGGTGCGGTGGCCGCTCGTTACCGCAATCGCTGGCCCGATGGGGCGATAATGTTCGCCGTGATTCTCACGGTGTCTGTACCGAGCTTCGTCTTCGCGGCACTCAGCCAGCACCTGATCATCAAGCTCAACCAATTGCTGGGTTTTTCCCTGCTGCCGGTGGCGGGCTGGGGCGGGTTTCGCAATATGCTGGTGCCCGCCCTGGTGCTGGGCCTGGGAACCATGGCTTACCTGACGCGCTTGATGCGTGCGTCGACGCTGGAGGTGGCGGGTTCTGAATATATAAAAACGGCTCGCGCCAAGGGCTTGTCATCCTTGCAGATTTTTCGACACCACGAGTTTCGCAATGCCGTGCTGCCGTTGATAACGGTGTTGGGACCGGCCATTGCGGCAATCACCACCGGTGGCTTCGTGGTCGAGCTGATTTTTACCATTCCGGGGCTGGGGCGCTATTTCGTCGCCGCGGTACAACAACTGGATTACACGGTGATAATGGGTACCACGGTTTTTTACGGCGCCTTCCTGGTATTGATGGTGTTACTGGTGGATATTATCTACGGCCTGGTCGATCCGCGCATCCGTCTGCAGGGGAAGGGGGCTGGTGTCCGTGCTTAATCCCAATGGCGCGGGCGAGCCTGTAAGCGCCGCTATCCCTGTCGAACTGTTCGAGCCCTTGCAAGGTGAGCGACAGCGAGATTTTATCGCGCGACCGAGTATCGGCTACTGGCAGCATGTATGGTTGCGTTTCAAACACAATCGAATCGCCATGGTCGCCCTGGTAGTGGTTGCATCGCTGGTGTTGTTTGCAGTGGCGGGGCCCTGGTTGTGGCGAGTCGATCCCGCGGCACAGAGCATCGGTAGCCGATCACTGGGCCCGACCTTGCAGCGCAAGGCGGAGGTAGTGAGCTGGCGGCCCTGGATGTTCAGTGCCGCCGCCTACCAGCAGTCCATGGCGGACCCCGCTGTTGATGTGGTGGTGGCAGACGCTAATACGGAGTTCGTCCGCTTGTGGTGGCGAGGGGTAGAGGGCGCGGTGCGCTATGAGGTCTATCGCAGCATCGGTGGTGATTTGGCCAGTGACGCTACCGGCTTGCCCCTGGAGGATATCGAAGCCGAGTCGGTGCCGCGGCTGGAGGACAGACTGGATTTGCGGCAGCGCGATTACACTTACATTATTCACGCCGTGGATGAGCGTGACCAGGTGTTGCAACGCTATAGCCAGACGGTGAGCCCGTCCCTGGCGATTGCAATCATGGACGCTCAATTGGAAGGTCTGGTGCCGGTGCATATGGCGGTCGGTGACATTGAAGGCACCGGGCTCGTTTTGCCGGCCCACCCCCTGGGAACCGACCACCTGGGCCGGGATATTCTGGCGCGGTTGATGTATGGCGGCCGGGTGTCCTTGTTTATCGGAGTCGCGGCGCCGTTGTTCTATGTACTTTTTGGAGCGCTCTATGGTGGCATCGCCGGTTTTCTCGGCGGGCGTACCGACGACGTGATGATGCGTATGGCGGATTTTATCGTCGCACTGCCGTTTCTGTTATTTATGATTCTGTTTCGGGTGTTGTTTGACGTGCAGCCGGGGGAGAGCGGCATCAGCGCCATGCTGGTGGCGATGATCGTACTGGGGTGGCCCTCCACGGCGCGACTGGTGCGGGGGCAGGTACTACAGTTGAAGGAGCTGGCCTTTGTCAACGCCGCGCAGATACTGGGCGCTCGTCCCCTGTATATCATCCTTACCCATATGCTGCCCAATGTGATGGGTGTGTTACTGGTGTCCCTGACATTCGCCATACCCTCGGCGATATTTACCGAGGCTTTCCTGTCCTTTATCGGGCTCGGCGTCGCGCCGCCGGCTCCCTCCTGGGGAAGCATGTGTAACGACGGGATTCGCACCATGCTGTCCCACCCCCATGAGTTGATGTTTCCGGCTGTCGCCATCAGCCTGGCGGTGCTCGCGTTCAACCTGCTTGGGGATGCCCTGCGGGATGCCTTCGATATTCGGGAGGGGGTGACCGATGGCTGAGCGTGAACTGCTGGTTGTGGATGAGCTGCGCGTGGAGATCCCCACCCACGGTGGTTTCGTGCGTGCGGTCCGCGGTGTCAGCTTTTCCATGGAACCGGGTAAGACGCTGGCGCTGGTGGGCGAATCCGGCTGTGGAAAATCGGTATCGGTACAGGCGATGTTGGGTCTCATCAACGTCCAGGGCCTTCGGCTGGCGGGGGAGGCGCGCTTTATGGGGCAGGATTTACTGGCCATGAGCGAAGCCCAGCTGAATACTGTTCGCGGCGCGCGAATCGGCATGGTATTCCAGGATCCCCTGTCCGCTTTCAACCCCACCCGCACCATAGGTGAACAGATCGCCGAAGGCCTGGTGTTGCATAAAGGGATGGCAAAGCAGGCCGCGCTGGAAGAAGCCCGGCGCCTGCTGGATGAATGCCGCCTGTCAGAACCCGCCAGGCGCGTCGTTCAATACCCCTTTGAGCTCTCCGGCGGCATGTTGCAACGGGCCATGATCGCCATGGCGCTGGCCTGCGGCCCGCAGTTGCTGATTGCCGACGAACCGACTACAGCGCTGGATGTCACCACCCAGGACCAGATCCTCTGGCTGATGCAGGAGCTGCAGCGCAGCCGGGGTATGTCTATCCTGCTGATTACCCATGATCTCGCGGTAGTGGCGCGCATGGCCGATGACGTGGCGGTGATGTACGCGGGGCAACTGGTGGAGAGGGCCGGCGTCGACGATTTGTTCAGCCATCCGACCCACCCCTATACCCGGGCGCTGATGCGAGCGACGCCACATGGCGAGATGGTTAGGGGTGAGCCGCTGGCCTCTATCGAGGGTAGCCCTCCGGATTTGTTTGCGCCGCCCCCGGGGTGCGGGTTTTGTCCGCGCTGTGATCACGCCATGCGAATATGCGAGGATCGAGTGCCGTTATTGTTTACCAGCCGCCGG
The DNA here is from genome assembly GCA_030618705.1 of Gammaproteobacteria bacterium. Classification (GTDB taxonomy): domain Bacteria; phylum Pseudomonadota; class Gammaproteobacteria; order Pseudomonadales; family JAHEGP01; genus JAHEGP01. The sequence goes on from JAUXCW010000130.1 coordinate 6,007, forward strand.
GGTGGTGGTGTCAGTCGCTGCTGGATGGAGCATCCTGATTACTCCCGCGCCAGGGTGGTCGGCGATGCCTGAGTCCCTGGCGAATAAACCCGCGGATGAAAAACCATTGCTCTCGGTCGATGGCGCCAGTTGTTATTTCAACCTTGGCCAGGGGCAAATATTGCGTGCGGTGGATGAAGTCAGCCTCGACATCGGCAGCGGTGAGATTCTCGGCCTCGTGGGTGAGAGCGGCTCGGGCAAGAGCACTCTCGGCAAACTGATTATCGGGCTGAATCACAAGTCGGGGGGGCGTGTGGAATTTGAAGGCAGGCGTTTGCCGGATCACTACCGCAGCGCGGATTTTCGCGCCCAGAGCGGCGATATACAGATGATTTTCCAGGAGGTCTACAGTGCGCTCAGCCCGCGTATGACGGCGGGGGAAATCGTTATGGAGGGAATGCGGCTGACCGGCTCCGACAATGGCCTGGTGTTACGAGAAAAGGCCCTGGCCTGGCTGGATCGAGTCGGTTTATCGGCCGCCCATATGAACCGCTATCCCCACGAGTTTTCCGGTGGCCAGCGCCAGCGCCTGGGTATCGCCCGCGCCCTCGCGATGCGTCCGCGACTGTTGATCTGCGACGAACCGGTCTCCGCGCTGGATGTCTCGGTACAGGCCCAGATCGTCAACCTGCTCGAGAGCATTCGCCGGGAAATGGATATCAGCATCCTGTTTATCGCCCACGATCTGTCCATGGTGCGCTATATTTCCGACCGTCTCGCCGTGATGTACCTGGGTAAACTGGTGGAAGTGGGATCCGCTCACCAGGTGTTTGAAGCCCCGGCACATCCCTACACCCAGGCTCTGCTCGCCTCCAACCCACTACCGGATCCGGCACTGGAGCGGCAGAGAAAGCACCAGCCAATCCAGGGTGAAGTGCTGGCACCGATCGGTGCGCCGGTGGGCTGCCGCTTTGCGGATCGATGCCCCCACGCGGACGAGCAATGTCGTCAGCAAGTGCCCCCCATGCGCCCGTACCAGAGCGGGGATTGGCTGGTCGCCTGTCACAAGGCGTAGTTCCCGGTCTTGTTTTGGTTTATCAGGCTATTTCAAGTACTCTGGTTCTTTGAATTCCGGGTCGGAGCGAAGACTATGAAGAAATTTATCACGACCACCGCTATTGGCGGTGTGCTGTTTTTGATTCCGCTGGTTTTTGTTGCGGTGATCCTCGGCAAGGCCTATTCCATCATGATGTTGGTCGCCGAACCGATTAACAAGATTATTCCCATTGATTCAGTGGCCGGGATAGGACTGGTCAATATCCTGGCGCTGATCCTCCTGTTGCTGGTATGTGTATTGGCCGGGGTCATCGCGCAGAGCGCTCCCGCCAGGGTGCTGTATCGTAAACTCGATGCCGTACTACTGGAATTGATTCCCGGCTATGCCTGGAATAAGACCGTTTTGGCGGGCCTGGCCGGTGACGAGAGGGTCGAACAGTTCAAACCGGTACTGGTGAGACTGGATGATATGCAGCAGGTGGGCTTTGAGATCGAACGTACACCCGGCGATCTGGTTGTAGTGTTCATGCCCGGTGCGCCGGATGCACGCAGTGGCAGCGTCGCTTATTTCACCCCGGACAGAGTACAAGCGCTCGACGCTGACTTTTTGGCAATACACAAGAGCATGCAACATATGGGCAAAGGCGCTGCTCGGCTGTTGCCACCTAATTTGTAGCGGTGCAGGGCAAACGTACCAGGCGCCGATGGATGTAAAAGTCGACTCGACAAAGCGATTTGCCGACGAAGGGACGTCGAAGCTGTGTTAACTGTTTGTCTGCGAGCGGACTAATCCAGGTCGCTGCGGGCAAAAAGCAGCAGTTTCATCCTGGCCTTGTTGCGGGCATCGAGCACGAATATATAATCTCTCTTGTTGTCGCTTTCGGGTATGGTCTCGCGCCATTGCTTGCCGCCGACAATAAAGCTGGTGGTGCCGGCGCGCACCCGGGTTTTGCCCTCGTAAATGCCGTTGCCGAGGTGTTTCAGTGAGTGAGAGGTCTGCTTGCTGAGGCGACCCTTGCTATAGGTCTTGACGTGGATGATTTTGTTCACCCGGTGCTTGCTGCCTTGCTGCTGGGCGGATATGCCGTGCAACTCCAGATATTGCTCCTTGCTGCTCAGTGGTGAGCGGGAGGCAGGTTGAGTGATTTCGGTCGGTGCGGGGCTTGTTTTTACCGGAGGCGGAACGGCATCGCTTGCGTCCGTCGCGGTGACTGCTTGAGCGGATTGCGGTGCCTGCAAGTTGGCTACCGTGATGGCTTTGCTGGCGGCTGCGGCACTGGCCGCGGCCTCTTTTTCTGCCAGCATGGCTTTCAAGGTGGTGATCTCCGCCACGGCGGCGGCGTGGTTCTCGCGAGCTTTGCTGAGTTCATCGCGACTGTTGCGCAGGGCGCCCTCGCCCTGGAGCCTGAGTTGGCGCTCGCTTTGCGCCTCCTGGTCGGCTTGTTCACGGGCCTGCTGCTCCAGTGCCAGTATTTGTTTCTGTTGCCGCGCTATCCCGGTATTGGCTTTGCGTATTTTCTTTTCGTTCGCCACCAGGCCGGCCTGTAGTTTCGCCTGTTGCTTTTTCAGGGTGGTGACACCTTGGGTTGAGCGCTGGTATTTGCGCTCGGCCATGACATATTCGAAGCGCGCTGTTTCCGCTTTTTCCAGGTTGGATGTCGTAGGTCTGTCCTCGGCCAATTTAACAGCCTGCTGATAGCGAGCCTCGGCTTTCTGGAAGGTTTTCTTCTCCGGGCCGTTTTTGCCCTCCACTCTCGCGATCTGTTTATCCAGCCCGGCAAGCTCTTGCTCTATGTTCGCGTTGGACTTCTCCAGGGAGGTGATCTGCTTGCCGTACTGCTCAATTTTCACACGTTCTTCAGCTACAGTCTGGGCATGGGCGCCGTTGAGCAACAGGGCAAAGCTAATGCCCAGTGCGGCGGGAATCGTTTTTACCATCATCATCTAGAGTCTATTCGTTAGTTCATCAGGCGAATCGAAATG
>JAUXCW010000191.1 GCA_030618705.1 Gammaproteobacteria bacterium
GATATACGGTGAGCCAGGGCCAGGCCTTCGTCCCGCAGCGCCCGGCCGCCCACGAACAGGCAGGTGGTATCACCGCTGGTCAGGGCATCGATGGTCTTTCGCAGGTCGGCTGAGGCCGCTTGCGGAAGCGGTTCGGCGGCAATGGCTTGTACTGTTCCGTCGCTGACCTCGGTCCAGGCAAAATCCGCCGGTACGATCAGGTTTGCGGCACGGCCGGCCATTGCCGCGGCAACAGCGTCGGCGCCATCCTGCGCAAGGGTGTCGGCGCTGCCGGCTACCCTCGTCCAATCAGAGGACAGGGACACCAGTCCCGGCACATCCGAGGTCAGGGGTGCGTCCAGCGGCAGGTGGTAAGTGGCGTGGTCGCCGATGATATTGACGATGGGGGTGAAGGCCCGTTTGGCGTTGTGCAAATTGGCCATGCCGTTGGAAAAGCCCGAACCGAGATGGAGCAGGGTGGCGGCGGGTTTGTCCGCCATGCGGCCGTAGCCGTCGGCCGCGCCGGTCACCACGCCTTCAAACAAGCCCAGTATGGGGCGCATGCCGGGTATGTTATCGATGGCGGCAACGAGTTGCATTTCGGAGGTGCCGGGGTTGGCGAAACAAACCTCGACCCCGTTATCGATCAAGGTTTTCAGCAGTGCTTCTGCGCCGTTCATGGTGTTCCCCGCTTCGAAGAGTGGTGGCTTGAATCTCCTGCCAGGGCGGGGATTGTACTACTGCCCCGGAGTATGCGCGAGGGTTACCGGAAGAGGTAGTAAATTGAATCGGCGGGGTTTGTCACCGCGGTCGGGGGACATTATTGCAGACCGAAGGCGCTGTTTTTCCCGCGAAACGACCGTCTATCCAGTCGAATACCACGGTTTCGAGTTGTTCAGGGGCCTCGTCGGGAATGAAGTGGTTGGTATCGAACCACTCCAGGTAGAGATCCTGGCGATTGGCGCAATTCTCCTCTACCCAACTGACCACGGGGCCGGGGAGGATGAGGGGGTCGAAACTGCCGTGGACGAGAAGCAAGGGCGATGAGCCGATGCGGAACTCAGGCATTGAATCCGCATCGGCATCGTAGCGGTTGCTGGTCAGGGGCAGGGGGGAGCCGGGGACAAAAAGCTCCGACGCCTCGAATTGTGAATAGATCGAGATCAGGTCGCCGGCGCAGAGACTATCTCGCACCATGGTGTCTGCCTGCCGCTTGCCTTCACTGGTCAGCCAGCGCTCGAGAGGTGACTCCGTGTCGCCGTAGGCCGCGTTTTGTGCCAGAGCGGTCATTACCACGAAGCCCTTGAACCGGGAATTTTTTAGCGCTTCGAGTTGTTCGCCGGCGGAGTCGAATACCGCTGCGCTGGTCGCCATCGTGCCGATAATATCGAGCTCCGGGGCGTAAGCGGCGGCCAGCTCATTGGCGTAAATGACCGCGTGGCCGCCCTGGGAATGGCCGAACAGAACAGTATCCTTGCCGCCGCCACCGAAGTTTCGAGCGGCCCGGGCGGAGTCCAGCACGCTGCGCGCCTCCGTTGGGCCGACTACATATTGGTGCAGTCCCGGTGTGCCCAGTCCCTGGTAGTCTGTTGCGCTGACCACATAGCCGCGGGCGAGAAATTCCTCGAGCAGGGTGATGGTGTCGTGGGGCGTCGAGCTAACGGTGGGTGCACAGGCATTGCTTATTCCGGTGGTGCCGTGGGCGAAAGCGAGAACCGGATAGCCGCCGGCAGGCGGAGCGCTGTCGGGAATGGCAATCCAGCCCGAGACCACAATGGGATCGCCGTGGAAGGAAGTCGAGCGGTAGAGGACTTTCCAGACTTTGCCGTTGGCGGCGGGGCTCATCGCTTCTGCCCACAGCACATCACCGTTGACGCCGGGCAGGGGCTGCGGCGGTTGGTAAAAGGCATCGCCGGCGGGTGCCGTGTCGAATAGTGTCTTGCCCGTGGGCGGCACCGGTGTCGGGGTCTGGGGGGGTGTCACACCGCCCGCGCCATCATCACCTGAACCGCCCCCACTACAGGCCGACAGCAGTAGAACAATAAGTGTGGTCGGCAGTTGAAGGCCGGCGCGGCGGAGGTGGCGAAAAGCTGTCATCGATGTCCTCAATAGCTTCAACCGGTTGGACAGGCAGGCTGCCTGTCGTACGAAGAAGGCGTAGTATATCAATGTGTATTGGCGGCATGGCCGTCAAACTCGCACATTGTAACTATTGACGCTTATCCGTCTGTAGTGGATTGTCGCAATGGCAAATCCAATAAGCGGTGCTTGGAGTGTTATATAACTATATAAAACAATTAGATAAAGTAACATATTAATGTTAAATATGTTGTATTCCAGGCGCTCCGAAGTGGCCATGCACCATGGCCGTTGTCACGCTGCCTGACGGCCATTGACCCGAATTCGGGTGACTGACATGATGGGCGGGAAATATGCCTGTTCACTCCACGTTTAAAATCATCTATGACCACAGCACTGCAACGACTACTACTGTCCAACACCCTTGCCAGGCAGGGTGACGACAGTTTTGAAGGTGTCGCCCATGTCGACGCCGGTGGGCGTATCTATGGCGGCGAAATACTTTCCCAGGCGATTGGCGCGGCCCAGCAGACAGTTGAGGATGCGTATTCCCTGCACAAGGTGCATGCCGATTTTTTGATCATGGGTAAGGTCTCGGAGCCGGTGAATTACCGCGTGGATCGCCTGCGGGATGGCAAGAGTTTTGTCTCCCGCGTGGTTACGGCACGGCAGCATGGCGAGGCGATCTTTCAAGCCTCGATGTCATTTCATCGGCAGCGTGAGGGCGTTGCACACCGGGCCGATATGCCGGAGGCGCCGGCACCTGAAACCCTGGTGTCCGATGCCGAGATATACCGGCAGTTCCTGGGCGGGCGGGAATACGGGTTGGCTGTCGAGTTTTTTCAGGTCGATCCCATCGACCTGCATAACCCGCAACCTAAGTCACCGGTGTCCCTCACCTGGTTCCGTGCCTGCGGCGAGGTGCCGCGGGACCATCGTATACACCAGCAATTGCTGGCTTACGCCTCCGACAACCCGATCATGATCGCGGCCCTGAAGCCCCACGGCCTTTCGCTGTTTTCCCCCGACTTACAGATGGCGACGCTCAATCATACCCTCTGGTTTCACCACGATTTTCGCATGGATGACTGGCTGCTGTTTGAAGCCCACAGCGATTTTGTCGGCGGTGGCCTCGCTACCGCGCGAGCGCGAATTTTTACCCGCAGCGGTGAACTCGTGGCATCAGCGGTACAGGAAGGCCTGATGCGCTATAGCGGTTGAGCATCTTAGTCTGTTGATGTTTTCCCTTGCTGGGGTTAGGATCAAATCCTGACTCTCACAGGGAGTAAGGGGCGGGTGAGTTCCGGCAAGCACATGAATAAGAATGTAACGGGCGGGGATCGTTTGTTTTCTCGTTGGTATAAAAAAGAAGGGGCGGTAATGCGCCCTCTGGAAATAGCCTGTTTTACCATGGGGTGTTTGTTGCTGGCGGTTTACGCTGCCGCGCAGGCAGACGCTGCCGTTGGTCGATGGCAGGCCGTCGAGGCTTTCCAGGTCGCCCAGGGGTCATCTTCCTCCACTGCCTCGCTGCCCACGGACGCGCCGGTAGACACCTCTCTCTGGGCCGAGGGCCGAATCACGGCCTACCGGCAAAGTCTCGCCCTGGATGTACCACCTCCGGGCGGGCTGCTTCGAATTCCCGCTATAGACCTTACCGTGCCGATATTTGAAGGCACCGATGATTTGAATCTCAATCGCGGTGTCGGGCGTATTGGTGGCACGGCGACACTGGGTGGCCCCGGGAACCTGGGAATTGCCGGTCACCGGGATGGTTTTTTTCGCGGCCTGAAGGACGTCAAGGTCGGCGATGTCATCGAGGTCGAAACGGCGAGTGAAACGCTGGTTTACCGCATCGCCCGCTTCAAGATCGTCAGTCCCGGGGATATCGAGGTGCTGGACGATACGGCGGAACCGACATTGACTCTGGTGACATGTTATCCCTTTTACTTTTTGGGGCATGCCCCGCAACGCTATATTGTGCAGGCGGTTCGGGTCGATCCCGCATCCGATCTGCCAATTTGACCCGGCAACAATAATCAGGAGTAGTCTATGAAACCTCTTAAAAACCTTAGCTTGAAGCTCGCGTCACTGGTGTTGCTTGTAGCGCCGTTATCGGTTTCTGCCCAGGATGTACCGACCTGCGCTGACCTCGTTTTCAGCGATGCAATCACCGATGTGTTACCCCAGGCAAATAACGCTTGCCGCGAGGTCGTGGTGAAAGATGGCAAGCCCTATGCTCGCTTCAATGCGACGATCGTCAGCAACCGTGGCGGTACTGTTCGCGCCAAGTTTAAAAAGGCCGGTGGCGGTTATACCGATGTCTATGAATTTCACCCCGACCAGTCCGCCCGGCTTCGGCTCGGTGGCGAGAATGTGCGCTGGTGGGATGTGGGTTCAGGCCAGCAACTCGATATCTTCCTGCCCGCCGATCGCTTTGAAATAGCCACTCACGGTGATGAAGAAGCGGACTTTGCGGCAACCACTGTTGTCGTGACCACCGTTGTTGTGACGGAGGCTCCCCAGGAGTTGCCCGGCACGGCCAGCATAGTGCCCCTGATTGGGACGCTGGGCGCGTTCTTTGTCGCCCTCGGTGCAGGGCTCAATATGGTGCGGCGCAGGCTCCAGCGCTCTTCTTGAAACTCCGGCCCAAGCAAGCAGCCCACCGGGTTGCTTGTTAGCGATTACCGCGTATGTATCGAAAATACTTCGGTCTTGACCACCTTCCGTTTTCCATCGCGGTCGATCCTCGCTTTTTGTATATGAGCGATCGGCACCGCGATGCACTGGCCCACCTGATTTATGGCGTTGGTGTGGGTGGCGGCTTTATTTTGTTATCCGGCGAGGTCGGTACCGGTAAGACAACGATTACGCGCTGCCTGCTCGAGCAGTTGCCTGAAGAAACCGATATTGCCCTGATACTGAATTCCGGGCTGAATGCCGTGGAATTACTGGCCGCGGTATGCGACGAGTTGGGGATCGATTACCAGCCCGACGAGGTCAACCTGAAAGACCTTTCCGACAAGCTTCACCAGTTTTTGCTGGCCAATCACAAACGCGGCCGCAACACGGTATTGCTTATCGACGAAGCCCAACACCTGCAGTTTGACGTATTGGAACAGATTCGCCTGCTCACCAACCTGGAAACCAACACCAAAAAGCTGTTGCAGATTATCCTGGTGGGGCAGCCCGAGTTGAAAGCGATGCTGGCGCGACCGGAGCTGCGCCAGCTGTCACAGCGCATTACCGCCCGCTATCAACTCAAGCCGTTTACCCTGGCCGAAACCCGGGGCTATATCCGCCATCGCCTGCAGGTGGCCGGCTTGCCGGCCAACCAGGAGCTTTTCCCGCCGCGGGTGGTGCAGCATATTCACCAGGTCAGCGGTGGTATTCCCCGTTTGATCAACGTCTTGTGCGATCGGATTTTGCTGGGTACCTATGGCAAGAATAAGGCCCGGGTCGATATGACCATGGCCCGCCAGGCCGTGACGGAAGTAAAAGGCGAGGATGAGGAGCTTGCCCGCTCCGGGGGCTCTTCTGTTTGGCCAATCGCCGCAGTGGCGCTGGTATTGGTGGCGTTCGCACTGCTTTTCTGGCAACCGTGGCGGCAATTGATCGAGCCGAATACTTCAGTGAGCCGGATGCAGGGCCAGGCTGTACTCGAAGGTGCTCTAGTCGAAGCTAAGGATGTATCTGCAACCGAAACCGCGACGGCAATATCGGATCCGGAACCGGTGGTTATGGAAGCAAAAGACCCGCCCTTGTATTTTGATAGGCAAAGTGAGGCCATCAACCAGCTCTTGCAGGTTATGGGTGTGATCGATGAACCGCTTGACTATCCCTGTGGTGAGCTGGCAAAACAGGGCTGGCGCTGCGAAATTTTCGTCGTCGACAACTGGCCGGAATTAATCAGTTTCAACAGTCCGGTGGTGCTGGAAGTGCTCACCAGGGGTAAGATGAAAGTATGGGCCAGCCTGCAGCGGGTAGAAGATGAGTTTGCCTACCTGAGTAATGGGGATGGCGAGTACGAAGTGCCCCTGGCCGAACTGGGTGAAAGGTGGACGGGCACTTTTATCCTGCCGTGGCAGGCGCCTCCGGGGTACAAGGGGCCGATGCGCAGGCCCGAGGAGAGCGATGCGGTTGCGTGGCTGGCACAACAGTTCGCCAGGCTCGATGGCAAGGAGCAATCCCTTGCGGATCGTCGATATAACGAATTACTTGAGCAGCGAGTGATGATGTTCCAGCAAGGCGAATCATTGCGGGTTGACGGTGTCGCCGGATTCAAGACCCTGCTGAGAATCAACCAGCGGCTGGGTAACGGCCCGGTATTAGTGGCGGCGCAGGTCATGGAAAACGGAGCGGACTGATGTCGCTGATTCTCGATGCGCTGAACCGCGCAGACCAGGAGCGTAAGGATCAAAACCATATGCCCTCGCTGCAGACGATTCACGGTGCGCAGGAGCCGGCCAGGCCTTCCTTGCGGCAGCGGCTACATCTTGAGCGATGGCTGATCTTGTTGGTGGTGGCCTACCTGGTGTTCGATTATGTGCGGGACGATGCCGCTGTGCCGGCAGTCAA
>JAUXCW010000309.1 GCA_030618705.1 Gammaproteobacteria bacterium
TTCACAGAAACCCAGCAGGCGATACGCGACCTTTATCGCCAGTATATGGAGCAGGAACTCGAGCCGCGAACGGCCGCTTTTGAATCGGGCGAGGAATCTGTCTTTCCCTTTATGAGAAAGATGATCAAAGATCTCGGCCTCGATGTGGCAATGGAGCAGATGCTGAGTGGGGGCGATTCCACGGAGAAGAAAGAAAAGACAGAAAAACCCGCGGATGGCGAGGATATGCGCGCCCTGGCGGATTTTGCCCAGGCCCAGCTGATCATCGAGGTGTCGCGCATCAACCCGGGGTTTCAGCAGAGTTTTGGCGTGAGTGTCGGCCTCTGCGGCGGCAATATCGCCATGCGCGGTACCCCCGAGCAAAAAGAGAAATATGCACGCCCCCTCATGACTGGCGAGAAGGTTGGTTGCTGGTGTCTCACCGAGCCGGGTGCGGGCTCGGATGCTTTCGGCTCGATGAAAACCCGGGTCCGGCGCGAGGGCGACGAGTACGTGATGAAGGGCTCGAAGACATTTATCACCAACGGCCCTGACGGCGACATTTTCCTGGTCTACGCCCGCAATGATGAAGATGACAGCATCCAGGCCTTTATCGTCGAGCGGGAATTTCCCGGTTTGAGTACCGGGCAGCCCTTCAAGAAAATGGGTATGCGCTGCTCCCCGACCAGCGAAGTGTTTTTCGATGACGTGCGCATTCCGGTGGCCAATATACTGGGCGGCGGCAACAGTGACCGGGATCACGTACGCAAGTCCTTGTCGCGTGAGCGCATGGGGATATCCATCATGGGTTATGCCATTGCCGAGCGCTGCTTCGAGATTGCCCGCGACTACGCCAAGGAGCGGGAGCAGGGTGGACAGCCGATCGCCAATTACCAGCTGATACAAAATCGCCTCGCCCGCATGTATATCGATGTCGCCAATGCGCGCCGTATCGTCTACGGTACGGTCGATAGCTCGCAGGGCCTGTCGGCGCTCGACGCCAGTGCGGCCAAGCTCTATCTCGCGGAAGTGGGAACCCGGGTGGCCAAGGAGGCGATTCATATCCTGGCGGGATACGGCTATATGGAGGAATACAAGGTGGAACGTCTGCTGCGTGATGCCATGTTGCTCGAACTGGGTGGTGGGACGACAGAGATCCAGATCCTGACCATTGCGCGTCATATCCTCGCCGAGTAGGAAGGTAAAAAAATGAGTGACAGGCAATCCCCGGTAATCGTCGGTGTCGCCCAACTGCGGCGGCGCCCCAGGCTGGATGGCCCATCGGAGCCCATCGAGCCGATACAGATGATGGTGGACGCGGTGAAACAGGCAGCCGGGGATGCGGGTGATCCAACGCTGTTCAACGGGGCCGACTATATCGGCACCGTGCCCTCCATGTCCTGGCCATACGCAAGCGCCCCGGCGCGCCTGTCCGAGTTGCTGGGCGCCCATCCGGGCATCAGCCATGAACCGGCACCCGGTGGCAGTTCACCGCTGGTGCTTTTGCATCACGCCGCAGAGGCTATTGCCTGCGGCGATGTAAAGCTTGCCGTTCTCGCCGGTGCGGAGACCTTTCATTCCCAGCAACAGGCGATGAAAGAGGGGTTTTCCCTGGAGCAGTGGACACCACAACCGGATCCTCCGATTGACCCGGTAATGCGGGGCTTGCCGTCGATGACCACGGCGCTGGAAATGCGCCACGGTATCTACTTGCCCGCCGATGTCTTCTCGATGTTTGAGAATGCGCAGCGTGCTCACAGCGGCCGCTCCATCGAGGATCACCAGGCCTACCTGGGGCAGCTGATGGCGGGTTTTTCCAGGGTCGCGGCGCACAACCCCACTGCCTGGTTCCCCGAGGCCCGCAGTGCGGAGGATTTTTCCACGGTGAGCCCGGCGAACCGCTGGATCAACTTCCCCTATCCCAAATTGATGAATTCCATCATCATGGTCGATATGGCCGCGGCACTGGTGGTGATGAGCGCGCAAGAGGCCGATCGCCGCAATATCCCGAAGGACCGGCAGGTAGCTTTCCTGGCCGGCGCCAGCGGCAGCGACCCCTGGACCCTGTCAGGGCGCAGCCAATACCACAGTAGTCCCGGTTGTTCGGTAGCCGCCCAGGCCGCTCTCGAACGCGCCGCACTATCGGCGGCGGATATCGACCTGTTCGATCTCTACAGCTGTTTTCCAAGCGCGGTCCAGTTTGGCCTGGAATCCCTCGGCCTGGCCATTGACGACCCGCGTCCACTCACTGTAACCGGCGGTCTCGCCTGCTTCGGCGGGCCGGGAAACAACTATTGCACCCATTCTATTGCCGCCATGGTTGAGCGACTGCGCGCCGGTGACGGCAAGGTCGGCTATGTGTCGGGCCTGAGTATGGCCGCCGCAAAACACTCGGCGAGCGTTTTCTCGACCGACCCGGAGCGAATCGCCGCAGCTAGTGGCAGTAGCGGGGAGCTTGCACTATCTTTAAAGCAGGAAAACGTTCCTGAAATTGTCGATGCAGCGGACGGCGCGGGCACGATCGAGACATATACCGTTAGCTTCGATCGCGAGAACAAGCCCCAGGCCAGCCGGATGATTGTAAGACTCGACGACGGACGCCGAACAATTGCCTGTGGTGACGCCCTGTCGGAAGACTTCAAACGTCTGATAGAGAGTGAAGGTGTTGGTGTTCAAGGGCGGGTGAGCCCCGGGGAGGGTGATGCGCCAAATCGTTTTCGTATGTAAAGGGTGGTGGGCATAACAATAATTCGAGTGGTCACCACTCGATAAAAATAGTTAATAATAAGCGGGAAAAGACAAACCATGAAAACCAAGCAGCTTTGCTCCTGGTGCGCGGCACCTGAATTCCTCAATTTCGCTCCGTTCGCCGGCGCTGGCCTCAAAGCGCTGGTCGTAGCGGTGCTGGCAGTGAACAGCGGCGGTGTCTACGCCGAGGAAATGATGTTGTTGGAGGAGATCATCGTCACGGCCCAGAAGCGTGAGTCTTCACTCCAGGACACGCCCATTGCGATGAGTGCTTTTACCGGGGAGGATCTGGAAGCGGCGCAAATTACCAACGCCATGGATTTGCAGATGTCCGTGCCCAATATGACGATGTCCAAAACTAATTTCCAGGGCTCGAATATCAGCATCCGCGGTATCGGCAACAACGCCGTCAGTAGCGCGGCCGATAGCGGTACCGGGGTGCATTTCAACGGCGTGTACTTAAAAGCCAGCAATATCTTCGAAACCGAATTCTATGACGTCGAACGCGTCGAGGTATTGCGTGGCCCCCAGGGCACTCTCTATGGGCGCAATACCACCGCCGGAGTCATCAATGTCATCAGCCAAAAACCCGATGAGAATCTCGGCGGGGATATTCAGCTGCAACTCGGCAACTACTCCAGCGTAAAGACCAAGGGTGCAATTAATTTTCCGATAACCGACAATCTCTGGCAGCGCTTTTCGATGTTCTACCTGAAGCGCGATGGCTATTCAGAGAGTGTAGACAACCCGGTCAGTGACGCTAAACAATACACTGGCGATGCCGATGGGCGCGATATGTACTCCCTGCGCAGTTCCACCCGCTGGTTGATGACCGACGCCACCGAGGCGACGCTGGTGATCAACTACTTCAAGGAGGACAGTGATCGCCTGTCGGCCAGCGGCTCGCGATGTAACAAGGATCCCGACGGAATTCTCGGTTGTCTGCCAGGAAAGCTGGGCAACGAGACGCCCAATAGTGCCGCCACGGCTACCGGCTCCCTCAACAATTTTCTGGGTGGCGCCCTGGGCGTGACCTTTCCCCAGGATGATTTCGCACGTTCAGTCAACTCCAGCGACCTGCGCGAGATCCAGCTGACCCAGAAGCCGGAATACCAGGTGGCGGAGACCATCGTCTCATTGGAGCTCAATCACGACTTCGAACGTTACCGATTTACCGCGCTGGGCGGGTATCACAACGCATCGACAGAAACCTTTGGCGCCGGTGCGCTCACCGTACCCAG
>JAUXCW010000264.1 GCA_030618705.1 Gammaproteobacteria bacterium
TGGCGCGGCGCTCTTCGATAAGCGGCTGCAGCAGTTCGCCGATTTCACTGGCCGCGTTGAGCGCGCCTTCCGGATCGTGGAAGTAGGACAACAGCGCTTTGGACCAGCGCCGAAAATCAGCTTCGCAGGTGATGGTCAAGCCCAGCATGCGCCCGATCATCAACAGTGGGAAAGGGCGGGTAAAGCTGTCTACTAAATCGGCTTCACCGGCATCGATGAAGCGGTCGATCAACTGGTTGGCAATATCGGCGTAGAGGGCGTCTTGCTGGCCGGCCACCGCCCTCGAGCGGAACGCCGGTGTCGCCAGTTTACGATAGACATTGTGCTCGGCCTGGGGCATCGAGATAAAGGTTCGCCCCATTACCGGCTCGGTGCTCAGCTGGTAGATTATTTCGGGAGGGAAGGTGTCGCCGTCGCGAAACGCCCGTTGTAAGGTATCAAAACCAGTGATGATAAGAGCTTCCCGGCCGAGGAACTGTGCCGCGTGTAGCGGGCCGGCCTCGCGGTATTGCGCGAGCAGACGGTGTAGTTCGGGCCCGGCGAGGGAGGCGCTGGCGAAATCCACGGCATTTGCGCCATTTAAGGTCTTTTCCATCGGATAAAATACCTGTGTGTCATAGAGACGTTGCCAGGCGCACCTCGAATACCACGCCCGAATTATCGGCGAGATTTTTAGCACAGATACCGCCGCCGTGCATCTCGGCAATGCGCTTTGCCACGTAGAGCCCCAGCCCGTAGTGGCCCCCGCCGCTGCCGCTTTTGCGAGTGCTGTGCATCAGCTGAAATATCGCCGCCAGTTGATCGTCGGCAATAGCAGGCCCGGTATTGCCTATCGTCAGCAGATAATAATCGTTGCTCACTTGCAGGCCAATAGCAATGGTGCTGCCATCGGCGGCGAAATCGATGGCGTTGTCGATAAGCTTGTCGAGCAGTTGCTCGATATGAAAATCCGAGCCCCGAAGCATTGCCGGCCCGGGTGGTAAATTGACCTCGAGCCTGGGGTGGGGTGGTCGCCGCAGGCGATTCTGGCTGTAGTTCCGTATCAACACGCCGAGATCGAACACCTCGGTGCTTTCACTTTCCAGTGCCTGCTCCAGGCTGGCCGCCTCGCTGAGGTTTTCAACCAGCAGGTTGATCCGCTGCAGGGCCCGTTTGGCCGCGTCCAGCTGTTGCCGACCATCCACACTGTCGAACCCTTCGAGCTGTTCGATAGAGGTGCTGATGGTATTGAGCGGGTTGTTGATTTCGTGGCGCAGGGTGCGGGGGATGGCGGCGAGGAATTGTTGGTGACCCTGTAGTTTGTCCAGCATTCGATTAAAGCTTCGAGCCAATTCGCCAATCTCATCGGCCGAGTCCAGCTCGTGCAGGATTCTGCTGTCCGAGAGCTTGCCGTATGGGTCGATCGCGCTGTCGGCCTCGCGGTCGAGACGGCGTATGCGAAAGGTCAGTCTCACCGCGAAGCCCAATAGGGCCAGGGCAACGAGGGCGATGGTCAGTGCCGTCAGTGCCGCCAGCCGCTCAATCGATTGTCGCTGTAAGCCCAGTACCTGTCGCGTGGATTTCTCCACCAGTACCGCGCCGATGACAATATTGGCATTGTAGATGGGCTGTGCCGCAGCGATGATTTCTCCGGAGCCCGCCACGGCGGTGCGGCGCTCGATTACCGATTCGCCCAGTAGTGCGCGTTGCAGCAACGGGTCCTGCCGAATGGCCGTGGTATCGGGGTCGAAGTCCCGGGTGGGGCCAAGGGGAATACCCAGTACCATTTCACTCAACGAGGTTTGCAGGGCGTGGGCCAGCCCGCGCCAGCCGGCAGGGGTGTCGCGGTCTTTCGGGGCCTCCAATTGGCCCCTGCTGGCCTTGACGTGGCCCAGCCGATCGACGATCCAGATACGGCTGTCTCGCGGCGCCAGGGCCTGCAGGATGCGGTCGGTCTCGGCGGAGCGCTCCACCAGCAGGTTGAGCCTGTTATCGTCGCCGGGGATAAACGTACGCAGCAGTTCGGCAATTTTTCGTCGCTTGTTGTCGTGTACATCGGCCACCGCGACACCCAATTGACGCTGTTCGCCGAGCCAGCCCAGGGGCATGGAAAACTCCAGCACATAGCTCTTGTCATCGCGTTCGACATGGCCCCGGAGCAGATGTACCGGTGAGCGGTCGGTGGCCTGGCGCCAGTTGCTGTCCATCTCATGGGCGGTGGTCTGGCCGCTACCCTCGAAGCTCAACAGCAAGCGGCGTTGTGCGCCCTCGCTGTCGATAAAGTAAAGGCGAAGATGGTCGCCGCGGTCGAGGCGGGTATCCGCCGGGGAGTGGTTGATCACGCTGTCGTCGTCGACGCGCAGCAGGCCATAGAGCTTGCCGTCCCTTTGTCCCAGCAACAAGTCGTAACCCAGTTCATCGCCCTCAAAGCGCTGTCGCCGTGGCGCCAACAGGTCCCAGTCCTCTTCCAGGCCGTCCAGTAGAATATGGCTTTGCAGGCGGTACAGCGGTAGCTCGGCCAGATTGTCGCCGGCGTCCGCCGTGGCCGTAAACAAGTCGCTGCGATCGTGGAACAGATTGGCCACGGCGCTGGCGCTGAGCAATTGGGCCTGGGCCTGTCCCTGCAACAGGAAGTCGCGGCTTGCCTGCAGGGTCTTGTATCCCAGCCATGGAATGACCAGTAGCGCCATACCGCTCAGCAGGAGTTTGCCCGCGAGGCCGGGGCCTCGTCTGCGCTTGTGGCTCATTCGGGCCCGGACCACCGGTAACCGTAGCCATACTCGTTTTCTATGCAATCGAAGCCGGCATCGGCGAGGCGAAACTTGCGCCGTATATTGCGCATATGGGTGTTGATGGTATTGGAGGTGACATACTGCTGCCGGGTGGCGCCCATCAGCCCCTCGTAGCTCACGGCGTGGCCGGGTTGCCGCAGAAGATGGGACAGCAGGCGAAATTCAGTCACCGTGAGCTCCAGCCGCCGCCCCTGCCAGCGGGCGAGCATGGCGTCTTCGAACAGGGTGAGTTGGCCTACCTGCACGCCCTGTTTTTCCCGCTGGTCGGGGTGGCGGAATTCCACCAGGCGTAGCAACGAGGCAATCCGTTCCGCCAGGTAGCCGAGACTGATCGGCTTGGGCAGGTAATCCCATGCGCCCAGGCGCAGGCCCGATATCCGGTCGATTTCATCGATCCGGTGGGTGAGAAAGATCAGGGGCATGTCGGGGTGTTGCACCAGCAGTTCGCGGCACAGTTGGAAGCCGCCGTCGATCTCGTCCTCCAGCACGATATCGAGTACCACCAGGTCGGGCTGTTGCCGCGCGATACCTGCCAGTGCCTGCGGCCGGTTGGCATATTCGGCGGTGCGGTAGCCCTTGGCCTCGATGGCGGCGGCATAGTTGCGGCGCTGGTCCGCGTCATCCTCTACCAGGGCGATTAATTGGCTCATGGCCTGATTCTAGCATCTGCCGTCGTGGGGCTTGCCGCGTCCGGCAAAATCTCCACGGTTTCTCCATAGTCTCTCCCCCGCCTGTGCAGGATATCCGGCTTTAATAAGGGTCGAGACAGCGAGCAGGAGGCCGACATGCTGCAGTTTACCCCGATCACCGACGAAACCCTCGACCGCGACCCGGCGCTGTATTTTCGCCTGGTGCCCTTCAACCTGGATTATCCCTGCCGCCGACTGGCCGAGGAACCGGCAGACGTGGCAAATACCGAATCAACCACCAAGGAAAATGACGGAGATTATCATGCATAAGTCTATTCTAAGCCTATCCCTGATCGGCGCCCTGGCGCTGGTGACAGCCTGTCAGCACAGCCCGGTCTGGCGTGCCAGTGAGCAGCGGGCGCAAGCCCTTGCCGAGCTCGACGTCGATCGCCCCCGGGCAGCCGAGGACAGGATTGAGCGTGCCGGGCCGCAGCAAGAAAATACACAACGTGAAGCACCGCTACAGGCCATGACCCGGATATGGGTGTTTCCGGTGGCCGGTGTGGGATCGGTGCGTGATGCCGACCTCGATCGCCAGCTCGGAGAGCTATTGGCGGAACTGGGCTTATGGCAACATATCGAGAGGATCGAGATCATCGGTCACACCGATAGCCTCGGTACCGACGAATACAACCAGCGCCTGAGCGTGGCGCGGGCCGACCGGGTCGCGGAGCAATTGATAGTGGTGGGCCTCGACCAGACCCTGATCGCCCATAGTGGCCAGGGCGAAAGCCAACCGGTGGCCGACAACGGCACCGAGCTTGGCAGGGCGGAAAACCGGCGGATCGAGATTCGCATTACCGGCCTTGGGCCGTGGTCGGAGGAGGGTGAGCTGGCGTTATTACCGGCTGAAGTTGCCGATTGAACCCCCTAGAACATAAAGCCGATTTCCAGACGGCCGGTGCGTGGCGCCGGGTCGCCATCGGTGTCTACCCATTGCTGGATATAGGCGCCGCGCAGGAATATCGTATCGCTCACGTCCCAGCGCAGGCCGACACCCACGTTATAGGAAAATGCAGTCTCGTCGTAGGTATTGGCATAGCTCCGGCAGTACGGATAGTAGTAATAGCCGCCACAGTAGTAGTTGATGCTCTCGACGATATTGGAATCCATATAGGTCCAGCCCAGCCCCGCCTGGATAAAGGGCGTCAAGGGGCCGCTGAAAATATTGTACTGGGCGTTGACCTGGCCGTCGAAGCGACTGGCAGTGTGGTCGACATCGACAAGATTGGGTTCCTCGCCTGGCCCGGCCGCGTTA
>JAUXCW010000380.1 GCA_030618705.1 Gammaproteobacteria bacterium
ATTCAAGTGCCCGTCAAGCTGGATAGTGATTTTATGCCAGGGACAGTCTCCGTACCCCACGGTTGGGGACACCAGCAGTCCGATGGGCTGACGATTGCCAGACAAACCCACGGTGCCAATGTCAATATTCTCGCCAGCGACGGGCCGGAGTCTATCGAGCCGGTCTCCGGCATGAGTCAATTGAACGGCATTCCCGTGGAGGTTCGAGCGGTTCAGCAATAGCGTGTGGTCGAATGAATTCGACCACACGTGTTTATCCAGGACTATAGTGAAATGATAAAAAAACTTTTATTGATTGCGGTCGTCTTTACGGCGGTTGGTGTGGTGTACTGGTGGCCAGGCTATGGTGCCGAGGCAAAGTCCTTCCCCGGAGGGTTTGAGCTAAGTTTGCGGATATCCATTCTAACGGGGGGCAAACCCCTGCCCTTATCTTTCAGTACGGATACCAACCCGCAGGGCCTGCCGCCATTGCCGATGCCGAATCACCCCTTTCAGGACAACCAGGGCATGGCGGGCGCCCATGGCGACAGTTATAACAGCGGCGTTGTACCCAATGCAGGGCCAGTCAGTGAAGATGTCAGGGTACAATCACGCTTGTTCAGCAGTATATTTTCGGGGTGTTCAACCCAGCACTTTGATGCCAAAGGGCGAATAATCGCCGTCTGTGTCGGCTTCCACAAGACCAGCCTGGTTCTGCTGGACCCGGTAGATCTCAGTATTCTGGCCCGTGAGGAGCTACCGGCCATGGCGGGTTGGTATTTCCGCCTCGACCCGCAGGGAAGAGTACTTGTGCCCGCGGGTGATTTGACCCTGCGCCGTTACCGCATCGAGGAGCAGGGTGGAATTTTCGATTGGCAGCTCGATCAGCAATGGGATATCGCCGCGGCGGTGCCAGAAGATCAACGCGGGATGAAAAGCCTTCCCATGGATATTGTCTTCGACTGGCAAGGCAATCTCTGGTTCCTCATCTGGAGTCCCGCGGTTGTCGGATATGTTGATATACACACCAATGAAGTCATCATCCGGCCTCTCGAGGGGGAATTGATCGAGAACGGAGTGGGTGCAACGCCCCAGGGCGTTTTCTTTGTCACGGATCATAACTTTTATTTCGTCAGGGCTTCCCGACAAGGTGTGGAAACGGTATTGCACTTCCCCTATGATCGCGGCAGTTCGACCAAGGCCCTGAGTCGCGGCTCCGGTTCAACGCCGGTTGTATTTGCCGGGGGCAAGCTGGTAGCTTTCGGTGACAACGCCGATCCCCGCCCCAATGTGCTGGTTTACCGTCTGGACGATGTGCCAGAAGCCGAGCGCCTGGTCTGTAAGTTACCGATGTTCGAGCCGGGGCGCAGCGTTCTGGAGAACTCCTTTATCGCCTACGACCACTCGATTATTATCGAAAATAATTTCAATTTTAGCGTATTTGGCGATTCCTCTGGAGGCGAGCCAGGTATCGTGAGGGTCGATGTCGCCGATGATTTCAGCACCTGCAAGCAAGTGTGGGAAAACCGCCTGGTCGCCTCGGGTTCGGGCGCCAAGTTGTCCAGCGGCAACGGTTTGATTTATCAATACGCTCTGGAGCAGGATACGGGCTGGGTGAATGCCTGGTACCTGACCGCTATCGATTTCCATACCGGCAAGCTGGTATGGAAGCACTACACCGGTAGCGGCAAGCAATGGGACAATGCGATGTTGACACTATCGATAAGTACCGACGGTGTACTGACAGCCGGAACTTTTGGCGGTTTGATCATGGCCCGGGACATTCGCTAGGCCGGGAATTTCACTGTATGCCGGCTTTTTACACATGGATTTTGCCGCGTCAACGTCCGGATAAAAATTTCAATCGCTGAAATACAGCCTCCGGCATATTGCGCACCGCCCACATAACCGGGCGCCAGAAACCGGGTATATAGGCCGTGTACTTTTTGCTATCGAGAATTTTTACCATGGTGGTCGCCACCTGCTCGGGTTTGGCGAAGGAGAAATCCTTGGTATGGGTGGCGGTCATTGGCGTGTCGACGGGGCCCATTCGCAAGTCGTATATCTCGACTCCCCCGCCCCACAATTTTGAGCGCAAGCCTTGCAGGTAGAGTCCGAGCGCACCTTTTGCGGCGCCGTAGGTATAGTTTCGCGGCCTGCCCCGGTCTCCCGCCACCGAGGTGATGACCGCTATTTTGCCGCTACCCCGCGCTTCCATCAAATTGCTCAGGCTGATCAATTGAGAGACGACACAGGTGAAATTGGTATTGATGACCTCTTCCGCAAGCAGATAGTTGTGCTCTGTGGCGATCTGCTCCCCGAGTATGCCGTAGGCAATAATCGCCAGGTCGATGCCACCGCTCTCGCGCCAGGCTTTTTCAATAAGTACCCGTGTTTGCTCGGTGTCGAGACAATCCACGGAGGCCGACCATGAGGGGGCAATGTTCAGGGCGGAAAGGTTCTGCTTGAGCTTACCCGCGTTGCGCGCGAGTAGGTAAAGCCGATTATTACGGGCGAGACGACGGACTAGCTCAAGAGCCACCCGGGAGTTGGCGCCGATGATCAATATGTCCTGGCTCTCAATCATGAGTGAGAGATCCCGCGGTGCCCATGCATACCTGCTTCCGTTTAATCCGTGCTGTATTGGCTATGACAGCCTGTGAAGGTCATATTATGCCACATACAAACCTATATAATACAACAAGATATAAGATTATTATTATGTAGTTTATGGGGGCGCGAATGCGCTCAAGCGGCATTTCCCCGGGTGCTTGTCAGCGGCTTGTCAGTGCAAATTACTGCTGCAAGGAAGTGAAGATCGGAACAATAGT
>JAUXCW010000379.1 GCA_030618705.1 Gammaproteobacteria bacterium
TTCTTGATCTTTTTCGCACGCATGATCGTTTGACCATTGCTCAAATGGTGGAGCTTACAGGCGCCAATAAAAATACTCTAAAGGTCAGATTGCGTGAATTGGTAGAAGCGGGACGAATAAAGAGGCACGGCAAAGCGCGGGGAACATGGTATAGCTTGAGATAATGCTATCGAGCCTAGATATTATGTAGTGACCTACCCGTCCTCAACGCCGTGGATTAAGCTGAGGGCGGTACACCCTCGGTTCGATAGTCGAAGAATTATGGTGCCCAGGAGAGGGCTCAAGCACTGCTTGAGCGGCAACGACATTCTGTTTTTGATAAAAAGTGTTGCCGGATTAGTCCTCTTGCTCAGCAGTGTGCTGAACCTGGAATCAATGCGGATCTGGTTCGATAGTTGAGAAGAGTGGTGCCCAGGAGAGGGCTCGAGTACTGCTCGAGCGCCAGCAACCTTTGGCTTTCATAGGGAGTGCTGGCCGGATTAGTCCTCTTGTTCAGCAGTGCGCCGGGCTTGAGTTCAGCAGAAATCTGGTTCGATAGTCGAAGAAGAATGGTGCCCAGGAGAGGACTTGAACCTCCACGGGGTTGCCCCCACTAGCACCTGAAGCTAGCGTGTCTACCAATTTCACCACCTGGGCTTTAAACAGGCAAGAACCTGATTTAAAGTTTGCGTAACTGCCGGAGTATATGCCGACACGCCTCGCGTGGTCGCTACCGGCGTCCTGCCTGCCGCGACACTTGTGCATCCTGCACGTCGTCTACTAATTTCAACCGCCGGATTTGCTCCCGCAGCGGGATGCGCACATTACTGAACACGCCGGTCGATGTCAACCGCCACGCGGGCTCGGCTATACTCTCCCGGCACTTGTAGGCAGGGTAGGTGGCAGCTACCCTGATTGCTTGAATCGACAAATAGTCGATAATAATCAACAGGTCGTAGCCGGGGCGGGAAAGGTATTGGATCATCTGGGGCAGGTAGATTGTATCGTGGTCGGGGCCGGCGTCGTCGGCCTGGCCTGTGCGCGGGCGCTGGCGGTGGCCGGGCGGGAAGTACTGGTACTGGAGGCGGAGGCCCGCATCGGCGAGCACACCAGCGGCCGCAATTCCGAGGTCATTCATGCGGGCATTTACTATACGCCCGGCTCCCTCAAGGCGCAGCTCTGTGTCGAGGGCAAGCCACTTCTTTACCGCTACCTGGAGCAACATGGCGTCGGTCACCGGCGCTTGGGTAAATTAATCGTCGCGGTTACCGAGGCGGATTTTGCCACCCTGGAGCGCTATCAAAGCAATGCAGCGGCCAATGGCGTGCTCGATTTGCAACTGCTGGACCAGCGGCAGACGCTGGAACTGGAGCCGGCATTGCAGGCGGTGGGTGGCTTGCTCTCGCCGTCGACAGGCATTCTCGACAGTCATGCTTTTATGCTGGCCCTGCAGGGCGATCTCGAGTCCGCCGGGGGCACGGTGGCGTTTCATGCCCCTGTCACACAGGTGTGGCCCAATGGCGACGGCTTCGAGGTTGAGGTCGGCCAGGGTGACGGTTACCGGGTGTCGAGCCGAATGCTGGTGAATGCGGCGGGCCTGCAGGCCTGGTCGGTGGCCGCCGCCATCGATGGCCTGGCGGCGGATAAAATTCCCCCTTGCTATTATGCCAAGGGACACTATATGACATACTCCGGCCGTACTCCCTTCAAGCGCCTGGTGTATCCGGTCGCACAGGCGGGTGGCCTGGGTGTACACCTGACGCTGGATATGGCCGGGCAGGCAAAGTTTGGGCCGGACGTGGTCTGGACTGATGCGGTAAACTATCACTATGAACACAGCGAGACGACGGCGTTTGCGCAAGCCATCCGCTTGTATTGGCCGGATCTCGAGCCGTCTCGCTTGCAGCCCGGTTATGTCGGTATTCGACCCAAGCTGGCGGCGCCGGGTGAGCCGGCGGCAGATTTTATCATCCAGGGTGAAACTCAACACGCAATAGCGGGTCTGGTACAGTTGTACGGTATCGAATCCCCCGGTCTGACGGCTTCCCTGGCTATCGGAGACCATGTTCTCAAGTATTTGGAAGCACACTAATGGCAAAAAACAAAAAACCCAGCGATCCCCATGCCGATCGCGAGGCGTCAAATTACTCCAACCCGATCGCCAGCCGCGAACTGATTATGGAGCAACTGGCCGAGGTCGGGGTACCCCGCACCATGGCGCAGGTGGCAGCGATGCTGGAACTGAAAAACAAAGATGACCGCATTGCGCTGGAGCGTCGGCTCCGGGCCATGGAGCGGGACGGTCAGTTGATCAAGACGCGCAAGGGCAGCTACGGCCTGGTACGGCGGATGGACCTGATCAAGGGAAGGGTTCTCGCCCATCGCGATGGTTTCGGTTTCCTCAGTCGCGCCGACGTGGGCGACGATATCTATCTCTCCAGTCGCCAGATGGCGCGGGTGTTCCACGGCGATGAAGTGCTGGTGCGGCTGGATGAGGACAATTGGCGCGGTCGCGAGTCCGGGGTGATCGTCGAGGTGCTGGCGCACAATACCCAGCAGGTGGCGGGGAAACTGGTCGAGCAGAGCGGTATTCAATACGTGGTGCCGGACAATCCCAGGATCAATCACGATATCCAGGTGCCGCCGGGGGCCGAAGGCGGCGCCGGGCCGGGCCAGATTGTCACGGTGGAAATTATCGAGCAGCCGGCGCGCCACCGCAAGCCGGTGGGCAAGGTGACCGAGGTGCTCGGTGATCCCATGGGCCCGGGTATGGAGATCGAAATTGCCCTGCGCTCCCATGACCTGCCCTGGCAGTGGCCGGAGGAAGTGCTGGAAGAAGCCGCGCAATT
>JAUXCW010000278.1 GCA_030618705.1 Gammaproteobacteria bacterium
TCGCCGGCCAGGGACTGTTCGATATCGGTGAGGGGAGCAGCACCGGTTTTTGCCAAATCGAGTTCCGGCACATGGGCGACGAGCACGGGGCCCGGGGAAAAGCCGTCGTTGCGGTTCCACTCGGTGACGTCGAAGGGATCCTGGTTCTGGTTGAGGGGGATGGCGCGGGGGTCGAATGCAACTCTCAGCCCGGTCTCGGTGGCGCCATCGGCGCGGGTGTAGAAATTATTGGGAAAAGGTAAAAGGCAAAGTGACGGCTGGGTGATGTCGCAATAGTCTGCCTGGCTGACGTCGATGCTGCCCGGGTCGAGGTCGTCGATAGTGCCGGAATCATCGCTATCGTGGCCTCCGGAGCAGCCGCCGAGCAACAAGCTTGCAATGACTATGACGAAGGCTGAACGTCCAATGGTTTTCATGTTTGTTATCCTTATTACTTAAATAAACGCTATTCAGGATCGTCGGTTCATCTGCAATTTTTAGCCCGTCGAGGTTGTCCATCCGCCGGCGAAGGGGAGTATTTGCCCCACCATATGGGTACTGTCAGGCCCCGCGAGATAGAGGGCCAATTGCGCAGTCTCCCGTGATTCGGTCACCCGTTTAGTCGGTACCATTTGCTGCACATGTAGCTTGAAATTGTCCCGATCGAGAATGGAGTCGGGATAGTAGGTGTCGTTGCGAACGTAGTTCTGGGCGATGGCATTGACCTGGATATTGGCCTTGGCCAATTCCAGCCCTGCCGCGCGTAAAAAACTGTTCTGGGCTCCCCGGGCGGCGCAGTAGGCAGAGGCGCGTGGAATGCCCCGCAGGGGCGCCGCGCTGGTTATGGCGATGATCTTGCCGCTGCCGCGTGCTTTCATCGGGCCCGAAGCCGCACGCACCAGGCGCATTAACGGGTGCACCAGCTTATCGAACAGGCGGTCCCAATCGGCATCGGTAATGGCGTTGACCGTCGCCGGTCGGGGTGGCTCGGCGAGGTTGACGACGAGGATGTCGGGCACCCCCGCCGCAAAGAGTTCGGTGATTGCCGTATCCGGGTATAACTCGCCGGCATCGCGGGTCACCCCGGCTCCCTGCTCTTCAAACAGGTCGGCTATCGCCGGCCCCATATAGTGACCAGCGCTTGTTATGACGGCTGACTTGCCTAGTAATTGGCCCATAATCGGAGTTCCCAGCGTGTTTTTTTGCTGTTATTGCCTGCATCTTCCACCTATGGCGACGATTTGTCCATAGAGCGGGGTAGGCGGCCGGGGTCGGGTTCCGGGCGTAGCGAACCCTGGCGGGGGTGGGAGAGGGAAGAGGTAGCGCGGCCAGGACTCCGGGATTGTACCCGGAGACCCGTCGTGATGATGCCTTACTGCGGTGGGACTGAAAAGCCGTCCAGCACAGGGGTGTGCTCGGCATTAAAGTAATCCGACAGGCTGTCGTGCAGTCCGTCGACGCTCCACTTTTTTGCCCCTTCGGGGTTGTCGTAAAATACATCCAGGCTGGGGCGCTGTACGATATTGACCCGTCCACCCCATACCACGAACACTTCACCGGCGATGTTGCCGGCTTCCGGCGAGGCCAGGTAGCCCACCAGCGGTGCGACGTTTTCCGGGTTGAAGGCATCGAAGCCGTCTTCCGGCGCCGCAAACATGGCGGCGGTAGCGCCCGTGTTGGTCATATCGGTGCGGGCCCGGGGCATAATCACATTACAAGTGATGCCGTATTTGATCATCAACTGGGCGGCGCCCATGGTCATGGCGACGATACCGGCTTTGGCCGCCGCGTAGTTGGGCTGGCCGGCGGAGCCGAATATCGCAGCCTCGGAGGAGGTGCTGATCAGGCGGCCGTAGACTTCCTCACCGGCCTTGGCTTTCTCGCGCCAGTATTTGCTGGCGTTGCGCATATTGACGAAATGACCGCGCAGGTGCACTCGCACCACGGAGTCGAATTCCTCGTCGCTCATGCCGAAGATGGTCTTGTCGCGGCAAAAACCGGCGTTGTTGACCATGATATTGATGTCGCCATAGGTATCCAGCGCGGTCTTGAACAGATTGTCGGAATCGGCGCTGTCGGCGCAGTCACCGAATACCACGATGGCTTCGCCACCCTCGGCCTTGATATCCGCCACGGTGGCCTGAGCGGCTTCTTCCGCACCGGGCAGTTTGATGTCGTTGATTACCACGCGGGCGCCTTGCCGGGCCAATTGCATGGCCTCTTCGCGACCCAGACCCCGGCCTGCGCCGGTGACAATGGCAACTTTTCCGCTTAAATCTCCCATTTCAATCTCCTTGGATTGGCTGGATTCCCGCCTGCGCGGGAATGACGGTACTGCTTCTACTGGATTCCCGCCTGTGCGGGAATGACGATACTGCTTCTACTGGATTCCCGCCTGCGCGGGAATGACGGTACTGCTTCTGCTGGATTCCCGCCTGCGCGGGAATGACGGTACTGCTTCTACTGGATTCCCGCCTGCGCGGGAATGACGGTACTGCTTCTACTGGATTCCCGCCTGTGCGGGAATGACGAAATGAATGACTGTCGGTATTGCGCAGTATCAAATGCGCTCGATGATCGTGCCGGTACCCACCGAGGCGCCACAGCACATGGTAATCAGCGCTGTGGTTTTGTCCTGCCGTTCCAGTTCGTGCAGCGCGGTGGTGATGAGACGGGCGCCGGTAGAGCCAACCGGGTGTCCAATCGCCATGGCGCCGCCATTGACGTTGACCTTGTCCATATCGGGCTTGTAGACACTGGCCCAGGACAGTACCACGGCGGCGAATGCCTCATTGATTTCCACCAGGTCGATATCGCCCATATTCATGCCGGAACGCTTGAACAGGCGTGCGGTGGCGTCGACCGGACCGTCCAGCAGGTAGTAGGGGTCGGTACCGACGATACAGTCGGTAATAATCCGGGCCCGGGGCTTGAGGCCACGTCGTTTGGCTTCTTCAGTGCTCATCCAGAGCACGGCTGCCGCGCCGTCAGAGACCTGGGAGGAGTTGCCGGGGGTATGGATCTGGCCCTCCATCACCGGGTTTAACGCGGCCAGTCCCTCCATGGTGGTATCACGGAGGCCCTGGTCACGGGTGACGGTTTTGGTTTCACCAGTGGGCTTGCCGTCCTCCCCGAGAACCGGAGCCTCGATGGCAAAGGTCTCGCGGTCAAAGCGGCCCTCGTCCCAGGCGGCTTTAGCGCGGCGCTGTGACTCGCAGGCCAGCTCATCGACCATCTGCCGGGTAATGCCACGGTTGTCGGCGATGCGCTGGGCGCTGGTAAACTGGTCCGGCGTACTGTCCCAGGGCCAGCTCTCGGGCTGGAAGAAACCCGGGCCGTTGTAGACGTTGGCGCCCAGGCCGACCCGGCTCATGGATTCGACGCCACAGGCGATACCGATATCGATGGAGTTACTCTCGATCAGGGCGGCGACGACGTGGTTGGCGGCCTGGGCCGACCCGCACTGGCTATCCAGGGTGGTTGCGCCGGCGGTGTAATCCTCTCCCATACTCAGCCAGGCGTTGCGCGTCACATTGCCGGCTTGTTCCCCGGCCTGGGTGACGCAACCACCCGCAAGATAGTCGACATCGCTGTAGTCGATGCCGGTTCGTTTGATCAATTCCCGAAAGGGCAGGGCCATCAGCTCGGCGGGGTGAAAGCCGTTGAGGTCACCGACGATGGGTTTGCCCCGGCCGATGGGGGTTCGTACCGCTTCGATAATGACTGCTTCAGGCATGTTGGCTCCTCGATAGATAGTTGCCGGGTTACAGGCTGCGCATGGCGCGCCTCGGGTAAGGGCAGAATTTTGCGCGGCTAAGGATACATCAAGTGCCGGGATTGACAATAGCCAAAGCGGACAGAGGTCGGCCTAATCGGGGTCAAATATGGCCGCATATAACAGCCCGCACCGGGCTGGTGGCGGGCGATGCTTTTAGCTACCATGTCGCGCCGTCAATAACTGTAACTGTCGCTGTCCGGCAGCCCTGATCAAGCCCTTGGAGTATACGACATGAAGCAATACAAATACGATGACATCGACGCACTGCAGGAACTGGTGTCCGATGACTTTGGTGATTGGGGCGCCCAGCTCGAGATCACCCAGGCTATGGTCGACCAGTTTGCCGAGTTGAGCGGCGATGACTACTGGTTGCACACAGATCCCGCGAAGTGCAAGGAGATGAGCCCCTTTGGCGCCACGGTGGCCCACGGTTTCCTGACCCTGATTCTGCTGCCGAAACTGGGTAGCGCCTCCAGCTGGGAGATGACCGGCTTCAACAATATGCTTAACTACGGCTCAAACAAGCTGCGCTTTACCGGTGTGGTGCCGGTTGGTTCGAGCATCCACGCCCACAGCCGGATCAAGGAGATCAGCCAGTCCCCCAAGGGCACCATGGTGGTGATGGAGCAACATGTCCATGTGGTGGGCGAAGAGCGCCCGGCGTTGGTCTACGAGCTGATATTCATCTATATGTGAATGGCACTTACTTAAGCGATATTGACGGAGGAACCGGGGATTCCAGAGCAGGACCGTGCGCCGGTTGGACCCGGCGCCCGAGCCTACATGGACGTATTCACGGCGAGTCCTGGGCTGG
>JAUXCW010000062.1 GCA_030618705.1 Gammaproteobacteria bacterium
TGATGACAGCTTTTACCAGGCCAAGCTGGCGACAGCGCGCTTCTACTTTAAACGTATTCTGCCGCGTACCGGGGCTCATGCCGCCGCCGCCCTGGCCGGGGCCGATACAGTCATGGCCCTGGGCGAGGATGACTTTGCGTTTTAACAGGAGTCCCTGATGGATAGTTCGCTCACCCCCCAGCAACAGCGCCGCTTTGAAGCCTGGCTGCACTCCCCCAGTGTGTTCGGGCCGGACCGGCTCGAGTTGATCCTGGCCTTCAAAATTGCCCATACCTTCAAGGCCGTACCCTCAAAAGCGCTCAAGGTTCTGCGCGGTGTGGATGGCCAGAGCCCGCAACTGGTGAGCCTGCTCGAGGATTTTGTGCGGGATGAACCGACCCTGGTGTTTGTCGGTGAGCCACCCTTGCGCAGAGTGGGCCTTAGGCAGGGCGACTGAGCGGGATTGCGCCATAAGCGGTGAAACTTTCCGTCATCACCGGGATTTATTTAACAAATGGAGCTGTGAGCCGTATTATTGCCGGTTTCCCATGTTCGGGGGCGGGCCGGCGCAAATGACACAGCACAGCGACACCAGCAAGAAAACACCGCTATTCGACCTGCACCTGCAGCTGGGTGCGAAAATGGTGCCCTTTGCCGGCTACCAGATGCCGGTGCAATACCCCGACGGTATCCTCGCGGAGCACTTGCATACACGGCAGTTTGCCGGTCTTTTCGATGTGTCCCATATGGGGCAGGTCTTATTACGTGGTCCCGGAGTCGCATCCGCGCTGGAGACGCTGGTGCCGGTGGAGCTGGAATCCCTGCCGCTGAACAAACAAACCTATGCCGTCTTCACCAATGAGAAGGGCGGGATACTGGACGACCTGATTATTTGCCGCTGGCAAGAGGACAGCCTTTTCCTGGTGGTGAACGCCGCCTGCAAGGACCAGGATATTGCCCGCCTGCGCGACAACCTGCCTGGGCTGGATATCGAGGTGCTGGACCGCGCCTTGCTGGCCCTGCAGGGCCCGGCGGCAAAAGATGTGATGCAGGTGTTATTGCCTGCAGCCACGGAGCTGAGTTTTATGACCGGCTGTGCCGGCGAGTTGTCCGGGGCCGAGTGCTATGTGACCCGCTCGGGATATACCGGCGAAGACGGCTTCGAGATATCCGTGGCCAATGACCATGCGGTGCGGGTGGCCGAGGCCATTCTGGCCTGTGATCAGGTGGCGCCCGTCGGCCTGGGGGCGCGGGACTCCCTGCGTCTGGAGGCCGGGCTGTGCCTTTACGGCCATGATATGAACACCGACACCACCCCTGTCGAGGCCGCGCTGGGCTGGTCGATCAGTCCCACGCGGCGAAGCAATGGGGCCAAGCCCGGGGGGTTTCCCGGTAGTGAGCGCATACTTCAACAAATGGCCCAGGGTGTCTCCATAAAGCGAGTCGGGCTCCGGGTCGACGGCAGGGCGCCGGTGCGCGAGGGCGTCGAGATCCAGGACGAGGAGGGGAATACCGTCGGTACCGTCACCAGTGGCGGCTTCGGCCCCACTGTCGATGCCCCGGTGGCGATGGCCTACGTCGATGCGGCCTACGCCGCTGTCGGCAGCAAACTGCTGGCACTGGTCCGGGGTAAGCCCCGGCCGGTAACCGTGGCAAAAATGCCCTTTGTACCGCAGCGCTATCACCGCTAGACATACTGTCGATACGCGATGGGAAAGAAATCAAACCGAGGCAACAGAAAACCCTGTGAACAAGACGCAAACACAACGACCCTCCCTGCAGCAGTTGCAGGCCGGCGACGCCTTTATTCGCCGGCATATCGGTCCTTCCGCCAGTGACCAGTCCGCCATGCTGGGGGAATTGGGCTACGACACCATGGCGGATTTCATTTCCGCCGTGGTGCCCGCGGGGATCCGTATGGATGGCGCCATGCCCCTGGGTTCACCTGTGCCGGAGCATGTCGCGCTGGCCGGGTTGCGCGCCATTGCCGACAAAAACAAGCTCTACCGATCGTTTATCGGCCAGGGCTATTACAATACCCACACCCCCGGGGTGATTCTGCGCAATGTGCTGGAGAATCCCGCCTGGTATACCGCCTATACCCCTTACCAGCCCGAGATATCCCAGGGCCGACTCGAAGCGCTGTTGAATTTCCAGACCATGGTGGCGGACTTGAGTGGTATGGATATCGCCAGCGCCTCCCTGCTGGACGAGGGCACGGCGGCGGCGGAGGCCATGACCCTGGCGATGCGGGTGGCGAAGAACCGCAGCCGGCGCTTTTTTGTCGACAGCGATAGTTTTAGCCAGACCATCGAGGTATTGCAGACCCGCGCCGGGCCACTGGGTATCGAGCTGGTCATCGGTGACCCCCTGCGCGACCTGGAAACCTGCGACTGTTTCGGTGCCCTGCTGCACTATCCCGGAGCCAGCGGCGAGTTACGCGATTACCGCGGGGTGGTGGCGAAGCTACAGGCCAATAAAGCCATTGCGATATTTGCGGCCGATATCCTGGCCCTGGTGCTGCTCGAGGCTCCCGCCATGTTGGGGGCGGATGTCGTTATCGGCTCGACCCAGCGCTTCGGGGTGCCGATGGGTTACGGTGGACCCCATGCGGCGTTTATGGCGACCCGGGAAAAGTTCAAGCGCTCCCTGCCGGGGCGGCTGGTGGGTGTTTCCATCGACACCGAGGGCAGCCCGGCTTATCGTCTCGCCCTGCAGACCCGGGAGCAACATATACGGCGGGAGAAGGCCACCAGCAATATATGTACGGCACAGGTGTTGCTGGCCGTCATCGCCAGCATGTATGCCGTCTATCACGGCCCCAGGGGCTTGAAGAGCATCGCCTGGCGCGTACATCGCTCCACCGCGGTTCTCGCGGCCGGCCTCGAGTCCCTGGGCTTCGAACTGCTCAACCGCTATTGTTTCGATACCGTGACGGTCGTCACCAGGGATCTGACCGAGGCTATCCACAAGCGCGCCCTTGCCCGTGGTATCAATTTGAATATCCACAAGGAGGGTCGGCTGGGTATATCCCTCGATGAAACCGTGAGTATCGAGGACATCGAGACGCTATGGCAGCTTTTTGATCCCGCGAGCACGCTATTGGCCAGTGAGCTGGATGCCGTCAGCGCGGATCGGCTACCTGCGGAACTGCTGCGTAGCGGCGAGATATTGCGTCATTCGATCTTCCACCGGCATCACTCGGAAACCGAGCTGTTGCGCTACCTGCGCAAGCTCAGCGATAAAGACCTGGCGCTGGACCGCACCATGATTCCGCTGGGCTCCTGCACCATGAAGCTCAACGCCACCGCGGAAATGATCCCCATTACCTGGCCGGAGTTCGCCCTGCTGCACCCCTTTGTCCCGGCCGGCCAGGCCGAGGGCTACCGGCAGATGATTAGCGAGCTGGAGGCCATGTTGTGTGCCTGTACCGGTTACGATGCGGTGTCCCTGCAACCCAATGCCGGTTCCCAGGGCGAGTACGCGGGCCTGCTGGCCATTCGCGCCTACCACGCGAGCCGGGGCGAGGCGCATCGCAATGTCTGCCTGATTCCCTCGTCGGCTCACGGCACCAATCCGGCCAGCGCCCATATGTGCGGCATGCGGGTAGTCGTGGTCGCCTGCGACAATAACGGCAATGTCGACCTCGACGACTTGCGCGGGCGGGCGCAGGAGCACAGCGACAATCTCGCCGCGATCATGGTCACCTATCCGTCTACCCACGGTGTGTTCGAGGAGGCCATCACAGAGCTGTGCGATATCGTTCACCAGCGCGGCGGCCAGGTTTATATCGACGGCGCCAATCTCAACGCCATGGTGGGCTTATGCCTGCCCGGTGAATTTGGCGGTGATGTCTCCCACCTCAATCTGCACAAGACGTTTTGCATTCCCCACGGCGGTGGTGGCCCCGGTGTCGGCCCCGTGGCGGTGCGCTCACACCTGGCGGAGTTTTTGCCAGGCCACAATTGCCTCGATGGAACAAGCGCGGTGGGGGCGGTATCCGCCGCGCCCTTCGGCAGCGCCAGTATCCTGCCCATCAGCTGGATGTATATTAAATTGATGGGGGCCGACGGCCTCAAGCAGGCCAGCGAAAATGCGATTCTCAACGCCAACTACGTCGCGGCAAAGCTCGCGCCGGCCTACCCGATTCTCTATACCGGAAGCCAGGGGCATGTCGCCCACGAGTGTATCGTCGATGTGCGGGGCATCAAGGAGCAAACCGGTGTCGACGTGGAAGATATCGCCAAGCGGCTGGTGGACTTCGGCATTCACGCACCGACCATGTCCTTCCCGGTGCCCGGTACGCTGATGATCGAACCCACCGAGAGCGAAAGCCGCGAGGAGCTTGATCGCTTCATCAGCGCCATGTTGCAAATACGCGAGGAGATATCCGCGGTAGAGAGAGGCGAGCTGGAAGCGGATGACAGTCCCTTGCGCCACGCACCGCATACCGCGGCCGTGGTCAGTGCCGATAATTGGCCGCACGGTTATAGCCGCGAGTCGGCGGCTTATCCGGTGGACTGGCTCTTACAGAATAAGTACTGGCCCCCGGTGGGGCGCATCGACAATGTCTACGGCGATCGCAAGCTGGTCTGCAGTTGTCCGTCAATGGATGCCTATACGGAAGATTGACGGGGCTGCCGCGCTTACTCCTCTCTTATCGAGAGAGTTCGGAATCCCTTACTTTTCACTCACTGACTGGAATTAACTATGGCAATTATCCGCTGGCTTCTCGGCTCGCTCATTCTCTTCTTCAACTGGCTGCTCACCCCCAGGGGTATCGAGCGGGACCCGGCCGCCCAGGCCGACATCGATCAGCAGACGGGCAATCTCACCCTGTACCAGTACAATTCCTGCCCTTTCTGTGTGAAGGTGCGACGGGCGATGAAACGTCGCTCGCTGAATATCGATACCCGGGATGTCAAACGCTCGGATACCGCGCGGGAGGAATTGCTGGCGGGCGGCGGCAGGCTGATGGTGCCCTGCCTGAGGATCGAGGATGAAGGGGAGGGCGTGCGCTGGATGTATGAATCCAGTGATATTATCGGCTACCTGGAAGGACGCTTTGTGGCTGCCTGAATTAGCTCAGGAGCTGGCGACTTGTAGCGCGCCCTGCTGGCTGGCCAGGTATTCCTCGTAGCTGCCGCGGAAATCGACCAGCTGCCGGTCGGTGATTTCGATGACGCGGGTGGCCAGCGAGGAGACAAACTCACGGTCGTGGCTGACAAAGATCAGCGTCCCCTCGTAGTGCTCCAACGCCAGGTTCAGCGCCTCGATGCACTCCATGTCGAGGTGGTTGGTGGGCTCGTCCAGAATCAGGATATTGGTTTCGAGCATCATCATCTTGCCGAACAGCAGGCGGTTCTTCTCGCCGCCGGAGCAGACGCCGACCTGCTTTTTATAGTCATCGGCAGAAAACAACAGCCGTCCCAGCATCGAGCGCACGATCTGGGCGTCGTGGTTGGGCCGGCGCCATTGGCTCATCCAGTCGAAAACGTTAAGGCCGCCTTCGAACTCGGCCCTGCTGTCCTGGGGGCAATAGCCCAGGGTAGCGTTTTCGGCCCATTTTATCGTGCCCTTATTGGCCTGGAGTTCATTCATCAGGCAGCGCAGGAAGGTGGTCTTGCCGGCACCGTTTTCCCCGATGACGGCAAGCCGGGTGCCGGCCTCCAGAATCATATTACCTTCGCTGAACAGGGTTTCATCGTCGAAACCGTGGCCCAGGTGCTCCAGGGTTACCGCCTGGCGGTGGAGTTTTTTCTGCTGCTTGAAGCGGATAAACGGGCTGACGCGGCTGGAGGGTTTGATGTCATCCAGCTTTATCTTCTCGATCTGCTTCGCCCGCGAGGTTGCCTGTTTGGCTTTTGAGGCATTGGCCGAGAAACGGCTGACAAATTGCTGTAGCTCGGCAATCTGGGCCGATTTTTTGGCGTTGAGTGACTGCGCCCGCTCCCTGGCCTGGGTCGAGGCGGTCATAAAATCATCGTAGTTGCCCGGGTAGACGCGCAGTTCGCCGTAGTCGATATCCGCCATATGGGTACACACAGCGTTGAGAAAGTGACGGTCGTGGGAGATGATGATCATGGTGCTTTTGGTGTCGTTGAGCAGCGCTTCCAGCCAGCGAATGGTGTGGATGTCCAGGTTGTTGGTCGGTTCATCCAGCAGCAGGATATCCGGCTCCGAGAACAGGACCTGGGCCAGCAGTACCCGCAGCTTCCAACCGGGGGCTACCTCACTCATCGGGCCGTAATGCAATTGCTGTTCGATGCCGGCCCCCATAAGGATCTCGCCGGCCCGGCTCTCGGCGCTGTAGCCGTCCATTTCCGCGAATCGGGTTTCCAGCTCGGCGACCTTCATGCCGTCGCTTTCGGACATTTCAGGCAGTGCGTATATGCGATCCCGCTCCTGTTTGACTTGCCATAACTCGGCATGACCCATGATGACGGTATCGACCACGGAAACTTGTTCAAAGGCAAACTGGTCCTGATGCAGCGTTCCCACCCGAGTGTCGGGGGAAATCGACACATTGCCGGAGGTGGGGGCCAGGCTGCCGTCGAGGATCTTCATAAAGGTGGATTTGCCGCAGCCGTTGGCGCCGATCAGGCCGTAGCGGTTGCCGCCGCCGAATTTGACCGAAATATTCTCGAACAGGGGCTTCGCGCCAAACTGCATGGTGATGTTTGCTGTGGAAATCAATGGTGTAGTCCTGATTGGGGCATGGCGTTTAAAAAGGGGGGCGCATTATAGGGGTTCTCGGCGCGCAGGTCGAGTGAAGTCAGAGGGTAAGGCTAATTTTTATACGGATTTGAATTCACCCTATAAGGCGAGGATAAGGCGGATGCCCTCTTCGACTTCCCGGAGTTTGATTGATGGCAGCCTCCCCACACGCTCACGTAGAAAGGTTTTGTCCAGGGTGACAACCTGGGAAACGTTTACGACGGACTCGCGACTGAGGTTTACACTGCGTTTTGACAGGGAAACATTGCCGGGCGCCGCAGCCAGGCCGACGTTTGAGGTTATTACTACAGCAACGACAGTGGCGATGCGGCTTCGATTGAACTCATCGGATTGCAGGATAAGCACCGGTCGCCTGAAGCCAGGCTCGGATGCTGTTGGTTCGGGGAGCTCAGCCCACCAGACATCTCCTCGCTTCACCTACCAGTCTTCCTTTTTCAGGGTATGGGCCTGCATTTTTTGCAGGTTTTTATCAAGCTCGGAGGTGGACGATGCGTAGACTTTATCGAGCTTCTCAGTGACGCCTTCGGCTCGATTTTTTTCGATGAATTCGTGCACCGCGGTTGCATACAGCTCGCTCCGGGAAATGCCGAGTCTCCTGGCGGCACGGTCTGCTGCCTCAAATATTTCATCGGGGATTGAAATGGCTGTTTTCATTCACAAAGTATAACCATGGTTATACTTTGAGGCAAGCGGTATAATTCAAGGGGTCGTAGTGCTGAAAAAGTAGTGTTGAAAAACAGGCATTACGTCGCCTTTGCTAATCCGGCTCCCGGGCCTCCCGAATGCGCTGCAGGCGATCCTGCTCCTCGTTCCAGGCGGCTTTGATCTCCGCCAGCACACCGTCAACATCGGCGTCCTCTTCCGCCTGCTCAAACTGGCCGGTCAAGGCGATATCGGGGTGCAGCTTGCCGTCCTCGTACAGCGCCCAGATTTCACTGGCGTAGCGGCTGTGCTCCAGCTCCGGGGCGAACAGCGAGTAATAGCTGGTGATCTTGTTGACGTCGCGCTCCAGCATCCACTCGGCCTGGTTGTTGGCCGCGGCGTTGACCACCTGGGGCAGGTCGATAATGACCGGGCCGTAGTCATCCACCAGGATATTGAACTCAGACAGGTCGCCGTGTACCAGCCCGGCACAGAGCATGCGGGTGATGTATTGCATGACCAGGGCGTGATCCTCCAGCGCCTGCTCGGCGGACATCGCCACATCGCTGAGGCGGGGCGCGACCTCGCCCTCGTCGTCGGTGATCAGTTCCATGAGCAGTACGCCGTCGAAGCAGCCGTAGGGCTTCGGTACCCGCACGCCGGCATCGGCCAGGCGATAGAGGGCATCGACCTCGGTATTCTGCCAGCTCTCCTCCTGCTGCTTGCGACCGAATTTCGATTTTTTCCCCATGGCGCGGGCGCGGCGGCTATTGCGCGTCTTGCGGCCCTCCTGGTAGAGCACCGCTTGTTTAAAGCTGCGCTTGGCCGCCTCCTTGTAGACCTTGGCGCAGCGGATCTCGCCACCGCAACGCACGACATAAACGGTGGCCTCTTTACCACTCATCAGTTGGCGGACGACCTCATCCACCAGGCCGTCCTCGATCAGGGGCAGGATTCGCTTGGGAATTTTCATGGCGTCCTTATACAGCACTTGGGGGAGGGATGGAATACGGGATAACCCTGTGCCGTCATTGCATTGCCGGTCACAATGGGTTTAACCTGTGTCCCATGGGATGGCTGAAAACAGGTTTTATGGCGCCACTGATGCGCTACGGTGCCCGGCTGCGGTTTCCGTGGCTGTTTGCGGTGACCGTCGTGCTGTTTATTTTTGACCTGCTGGTGCCGGACATGGTGCCCTTTGTCGACGAAATACTGCTCGGCTTCGGTGCCTTGCTGCTGGGCAGCCTGCGCAACCGCAAAAAGGCGGATACGGCCTCCCCGGAACAGGAAGAGACCTGAAGCGACCACGGAATACAGCAATGGATGTTACAAGTGATGACCGGGGCCCAGGGCTGATTGCGGCCCTGTTCGGTTTCGCTCTGGCGGCGGTTACCGGAGTCGCCCTGGCCGGCTCGCCCACCATGCTGGGCACGACTGATATCAACACCGCAGACATTTATTATAAAAATCCCCTGAGCGGTACCTCCCTCGATGGGGAGCAGACCCGGGCACTGGTGTTGCGCCTGCTGCAGACGTCGGCGCTCAACCAGAGCGAGCTAAACGATCAATTGGGCCTGGATCCTGGTGTCAACAAGGGGGAGGGTTTCAGCGTGGCCAACCCCTACTATCCGCCCTATGAAACTAATACCCTGCCGCTGCCAAAGCAGCGAACCATTGTCCGCGATGGTGTGGAGAGCGTTAACCCCGAGGGCTATGAGGACCCCCGTGAGGGGTATTCCGTGTCTGAAAGCGGCGATGTGAGGTTTTTCCAGCAAGAAGCTGTTACCGAGTGGCTATCGGACGTGACCAACGGTGGGGCGCGCGCGCAGCAGGTGTGCGCTATCAAGTTTAGCGACGCCCAACAAACCAACTACCTGCTGCGCACCTTCGCCACTATTGACCAGGCGCGGAAGGCGGGCTGGTCGGTCACCCATCAATACCAGTGCGGCACCTGCTCGACACTGCAGGACCTGGCCGTTTATATCGGGGTACCCAACCAGGCCGGCCCGATTAGCGCCTGCACCCGGCAGGCCCGGGGTGATATCGCGAAGCTTGCCGAGGTGAAGCAGTGCATCATCGGCGCCGTCGGTTTTACCGAGCTGTGCGCCGAGAGTTGGGCGTACAACGGTGTGCATACCGGCGCCCTGTGCCGCGATGCCTGTATTGCCGCGGCGGGCAAACCGCTGGTGGTGAATGCGAAAACCGGCCAGCTCAACAGTTGCCTGTGGTGCGACGAAAAAACATCCGGCCCCGGTTTTAAATACTCGGCGGGCAGGACGCGACGGGGTTCCGGTCTGGAGTCGGCGATTGCGCGTCCCAATGACAAGCTCTTCTACGAGGCAGACCATAGCCGCTATTTTTCCGGCCAGGATGACGGGGCACGCTGACACACCGACAATGAAGATTATCTGGCTGGCAATTTTTTTCGCTGTGTTGCTGTGGTCTGCCGTCGCGCCGAAAGATTATTACATCTGGGCCCTGGAATCGGCGCCGGCGATTATCGGTCTGCTGGTACTGGTGGTTACCTGCGGACGCTTTCCCCTGACCCCCTTGCTCTATTGGCTGATACTGTTTCACTGTATCGTGCTGTTTGTCGGCGCCCACTATACCTACGCCGAGGTGCCGCTGTTCGATATGCTCAAGCCGTGGTTCGGTTTCGAGCGCAACAATTACGATAAACTGGGCCATTTCGTCCAGGGATTTGTCCCCGCGATGATTGCGCGGGAAATACTCATTCGCAAACATGTGGTGTCCACGCGGCCGTGGCTCAATTTTATTGTCGTCTGTTTTTGCTTGGCTTTAAGTGCATTTTATGAATTGATCGAATGGTGGGTCGCGCTGCTCAGTGGCCAATCCGCCGAGGCTTTTTTAGGTACCCAGGGTTATATCTGGGATACACAGAGCGATATGGGGCTGGCATTGCTCGGCGCCGTTGTCGCGTTGTTATTGTTATCCCGATTACATGACCGACAGTTAAAAACCATCGATCCCGGGGTCTGTTAGTGTGCGCTAAACGCTCTATAATTAGTGCCCGTCCGGAAGGCCGGCCCCGCGGAAACAGCAGTTTCGATGTGTCGGACCACCGGAGAGGGCGCGTATCCCAGCGCAGGCTGGGATCCATTAAATCAAAGACATACTGGATCCCAGCCTGCGCTGGAATGACGAAACTATGTGCTTCTGGATGCGCACTAATCAGGTTTTCGGCTGAGGGGACGAAATGCGAGTGTTAAAAGAAATTTTCGATAACAACAAGCGCTGGGCAGACCGCATCAAGGCGGACGACCCGGAGTTCTTCAGCAAGTTGTCAAAGCAGCAAAGCCCGGAGTTCCTCTGGATAGGCTGTTCCGACAGCCGCGTGCCGGCCAACGAAATCGTCGGCATGATGCCGGGGGAAATATTCGTCCATCGCAACATCGCCAACCTGGTGGTGCATACCGATCTCAACTGCCTGTCCGTCATCCAGTTCGCGGTCGAGGTACTCAAGGTCAAGCATATTATCGTCTGTGGCCACTATGGCTGCGGCGGCGTCAAGGCCGCCCTCGATCCCTATGCCCACGGGCTTATCGATAACTGGCTGAGGAATATCCAGGACTGCTATCGCTTCCACCATGAGCGGCTCGATGCGCTGGGAAGTGAGCAGGAGAGAGTCGATGTGCTGTGTGAACTCAACGTCATCGAGCAAGTGGCCAACGTCTGCTATACCACGATCGTCCAGAGCGCCTGGAAATCCGGCCAGGAACTGGCCGTTCACGGCTGGATTTACGGTATTGCCGACGGCATCCTCAAAGACCTCGATGTCTGCACCACCTCACCGGATGAAATACCACCGGCCTACCGGGTCAGGTAGGGGTTGCGAAACGTTAAGGGGACAGATCTATTTGAACTTACAGCAGCTGCTGGGGATTGAGCTACCCATTATCCAGGCGCCGATGGCCGGTGTGCAGGGGAGCGAATTGGCCGTTGCTGTGTCCAATGCGGGCGGGCTCGGCTCGCTGCCCTGCGCCATGCTGGGCCATGAGCAACTACGTGCGGAAATCGCCGCGATCCAGCGTGCCACCGACAAGCCATTCAACGTCAACTTCTTCTGTCATGCCGCCCCGCAGCCGGATGCCGTGCGCGAGGCACGGTGGCAAGCCGAGCTTGCGCCCTACTACGAGGAATTCGGCATCGATCCCGGCGGCATTGTTCCCGGCCCGGGCCGTCAACCCTTTGATGCGGCAACACTGGCAATCCTGCAGGAACTCAAGCCGCCGGTGGTGAGCTTCCATTTTGGCCTGCCGGCACCGGATCTGCTGGCCGGCGTCAAGGCCTGGGGGGCAAAAATATTCTGTTCCGCCACCACGGTGGAAGAAGCGCTGCACCTGGAGTCCTTGGGGGTCGATGTGGTCATTGCCCAGGGTTGCGAGGCAGGAGGGCACCGTGGCATCTTTCTCAGCGATAATCTGCATACCCAGATGGGGACATTCGCCTTGCTGCCCCAGATAAGGCGAGCGGTGAAGCTTCCGGTTATCGCGGCGGGAGGTATTGCGGATAGCGCAGGCATTGCGGCGGCCATTGCCATGGGCGCGGCCGGGGTGCAAATAGGCACCACCTACCTTTTGTGTCCCGAAGCAAAAACCAGCGCCCTGCACCGTGCCGCGCTGCGCAGTGATGCCACCAGCAAGACGGTCCTGTGCAATCGTTTTACCGGACGTCCTGCTCGCGCCATCGAGAATCGCCTGATACGGGAGTTGGGCGCCCTCGGCGCGGCCATGCCTGATTTTCCCCTGGCCGCTGGTGCTCTGGCCCCCTTGCGCGCGGCGGCGGAAGACCGTGGAGCCAACGATTTTTCGCCACTGTGGTGCGGCCAGAATGCCAGTGGCTGTCAAGCGATTCCCGCCGCCGAGTTAACCCGCCAACTGGCTACCGATCTCTGCTAAGGTGAACAAAACATAGTGAGATCCCGCCCTATGCCCCCGGACCCTCAGCAATGCCATGCCATTGCCGGAATTCTCTGTGCCGCGACCGAGCAGGTTCTGTGGCCGCAGGTGCAGCCATGGCTGGCGCGGCGACCGGGTGTGCATACCCTTGTATGCCGGGTCGGCCGGGGAGAGGCGACGTACTATAGCCCCCGTGGCGAGGGTGTGCACCTGCTTACCTATGGCAGGAAAATGGTGGCGAGCAAATTCGACGCCGCGCTCGCCGCCCAATGGCGAACCGGCGCGGAATTGCTGGAGCGAAATTATTTTGCCGGTGAGCTATCACTGCCCGCAGTGCTGGCCCATACCTGTTGCCACGAGTTCGGCCATGTCATCCAGGGCATCAACGGCTGGATCAGCCGGGGCAGTATCCACAATCGTGGCTTTTACCGTATCGTCGACCGCATTCACCAGTCCGGTGCGGCGCAGGAGGTGCGGGAGTTTATCGAGCACGAGGCCTCGGCCCGGGGCTTACCCCTGGTCTTTATCGCCACGCCCTCCGCAGCGCCGCTTGCGGAATTTGCGCCGGGGGAACTGGTGTCCTTTGAATACCGCGGACGCCCGGTGCTGGCCAAGGTGCTCCGGGTAAATCGTAAAACCGTCAACGTCAAACCGGTCAAACCGCGAATGGCCGCAGATTACTTCCGCATCAGCCCTCACTTTCTCACCCACCACCGTTGAGCGCCCGGTATGGTTAAAATTGTGCACATCCTGTTTATCCTCTTGCCATTGCTGGTAGCAGTGACTGCGCGGGCTGAAATTACCGCCCTGCAACTCGACCCGGATACCCTGCAGCACCGTGTCGGCGGCAGCGACGCCATCGGCGGCCTCGGCGATTGGCTGCTCAGCGACGGCGAGTTATGCGCCACGATCAGCGATGTCGGACACGAATCGGGTTTGTCTGTCACCGGTGGCTGGCTGGTCGA
>JAUXCW010000033.1 GCA_030618705.1 Gammaproteobacteria bacterium
CAGCAATGTTGTCCCGGCAATCGCCCACGGGATACTGCAACCCCTGACAGGGCGGAAGCCATATTGCCGGGCCTGGTGATCGGCAATATCGACATGCAAGCATTGTGCGACCCCCATACCACCTATATCCCTCTGTTTTATAATGATTTTCTGGATTTGATACGACTTGCGCAGGTATGATTTGCATCAATGCACAGGCCGCAACCCACGGCTAGCATATCGGATTGGAACAAACACGCTAGTAGAACCCTCAGGTTGACCCGTGGCGTCAAAGCTATATCACAAGTTACTTGTGCTCGCCATTTGTCTCCAGTGTGCCAGCGCCGGTATCGCAGAGACCGTAAGCCCGCAGCGACAGGAGGAACTCGTCTACCTGTTGCGCCAGGACTGCGGCTCGTGCCATGGTATGACCCTCAAGGGCGGGCTGGGACCCTCGTTGTTACCGGATGCGCTGGAGGGCAAGCCCGATGAGTATCTACGCCAGGTCATTGCCAAAGGGGTGCCGGAAACGGCCATGCCCCCATGGGAAAACATTCTGCGCCCGGAGGAAATCGATTTTTTGCTTGAATACCTTACCCGACCGGCGGATACCCCGGAGCTGAATCCATGAAAACATTGCCATTTTTTTTGCGAGCCTGGCTGCTGACGGCCTGGCTGCTGCCGACGATGGCCACCGCCGACCTGCGCGGCACCGGAGACCTCGGCATCGTCGTCGAGCGCGCCAGCGGCAGCGTGCTGGTGGTCGAGCATAGCGGCGACTCGATTCTACACCGCATCGAGGGCCTGGGCGATTTGTCCCACGCCTCCGCCGTGTACTCCCGGGACGGTCGCTACGCCTTTATTTTCGGACGGGACGGCGGCCTCACCAAGATCGACCTGCTCAAGGGTGCGATCGTAAAGCGGGTCATGCAGGCCGGCAACTCCATCGGCGGCGCCATTTCCCAGGACGGCTCGCTGGTGGCGGTATCCAACTACGAGCCGGGCGGCGTCAAGGTTTTCTCCAGTGGGGACCTCACACTGGTCGCCGATATTCCCGCGGTGGGCAAAAGCGGCGACAAACCATCGAAAACCGTGGGCCTGGTCGATGCCCCAGGCAATCAATTCGTCTACAGCCTGTTCGATGCCGGTGAAATCTGGATACTGGATATGTCCAGGCCGAAAAAGCCCGAAATCCGGCGTTTCCCCGATATCGGCCGCAAGCCCTATGACGGCCTGATCTCCGCCAACGGCCGCACCTATATCGCGGGCCTGTTCGGTGAAGACGGCCTGGCGATGCTGGACTTGTGGTATCCGGAGCGGGGCGTGGTGCGAATCCTGCCAGGCTACGGTCGCGGCGAAGAGCGCCTGCCGGTCTACAAAATGCCCCACCTCGAGGGCTGGGCGATGACCGACGACTATGCCTTCCTGCCCGCCGTGGGCCACCATCAGGTACTGGTGGTCGACCGCAGCGACTGGTCGGAGAAAACCCGCATCGAGGTCAGCGGCCAGCCGGTGTTTGTCATGGCCAGGCCCGACGGTCGCCAGGTCTGGGTGAACTACGCGTTTCCCGACAACCAGTGGATCGAGGTCATCGATGTACCGTCCATGAAGGTGATCCACAAGCTGGATGTGGGCAAGGGCGCACTGCATATGGAGTTTACCC
The DNA here is from genome assembly GCA_030618705.1 of Gammaproteobacteria bacterium. Classification (GTDB taxonomy): domain Bacteria; phylum Pseudomonadota; class Gammaproteobacteria; order Pseudomonadales; family JAHEGP01; genus JAHEGP01. Next base: position 1,643 of record JAUXCW010000033.1, read on the forward strand.
CCCGGGGCGAGAAAGTGTGGATTTCCGTGCGGGATGAAGACGCGGTGAAAATCTTTTCCACCGCCGACGCGAAACTGCTGAAAACCCTGCCCGCGGAAAAACCCAGCGGTATTTTCTTTGCTGATCGCGCGGGGAGAATGGGGCTGTGATCCGCCTCTCGCCACAGGACTGCGAACTGCTCAACCGAATCCAGAGCGACTTTCCCCTGGACAGCCACCCCTTCGCCACCATTGCCGACCAGCTCGGCATGAGCGAAGCCGCGGTCCTCGCCCGTTTGCAGGAGCTGGAACAAGCGGGCGCCATCAGTCGTTTCGGCGCCGTGTTCACCCCCAATGTCGCCGGGGCCAGCACCCTGGTAGCTCTGGCGATACCGGAAGAGGATATCGAACAGACCGCCGAACTGGTCAATGCCATGGCGGGGGTCAATCACAACTACCTGCGCGAGCACCGATACAACCTGTGGTTTGTGATCACCGGGCGCGACAGGACGGAACTCGACGACAGGCTCCGGCACATTCAACAAGCGGCCCCCTACCCGATGCTGGACCTGCCCATGGAACAGCCCTACCACATCGACCTCGGATTCGCCCTATGAGCCGTGAAAACGCCATAAACCAGCAAAGCCTGGCCATCGAGGTACAGCGCGCCCTGCAAGAGGGTCTTCCCATCGTGGCGCAACCCTATCTGGCGCTGGCCGAGGATCTCGGGGTCAGCGAGCAACAGGTCGTGGAAGCCATCGAACAACTGCAACGCAGCGGGATGACCAAGCGCTTCGGCATGGTGCTAAAACATCGCCAACTGGGTTATCACGCCAACGCCATGGTGGTCTGGGATGTGCCCGACGGCTGTGTCGACCGGGTCGGCGCCAGCCTTGGCGAAGAACCCTGCGTCACCCTGAGCTACCGACGACCGCGGCGACCGCCCGAGTGGAACTACAATTTATTCTGTATGATACACGGCACCTGCCGCGAAACTGTCACCGCCCAACTGGAGGATATCGTCCTGCGCAAGGGACTCCACTACCCCCATCAACTCCTGTTCAGTAGTCACTGCTTCAAACAGCGCGGTGCCGTCTATGTCTAGAGCCCCGCTACTCCACCAGCAAGCCGTGGAGCTGAGCGAGTTCGATCGCCTGCTGGTCAATGCCCTGCAGGGCGATTTCCCCCTGAGCAGCGCGCCCTTCGATGATTTGAGCGAGAGGCTGGGTTATAGTGCGCAAGAGCTGATGGCGGGGGTTCGCAGCTTGCTCGACCGCGGGGTCATTACCCGTTTCGGGCCCTTGTTCAATATCGAGCGACTGGGTGGCCAGTTCTCGCTGTGTGCCCTCAAGGTGCCGGCTGAACGCTTCGAAGCGGTTGCCGAGATGGTCAATGCCTATCCGCAGGTCGCGCACAACTACCAGCGCGAGCACGAGTGGAATATGTGGTTTGTGCTGGCCGCAGAGAGCGCCGCCGAACTGGCGACCACCTTCGAGTCGATTGTCCAACGCTCGGCTTGCCCCGGCCTCAACCTGCCCAAGGAGAAGGAATTTTATGTCGGACTCCGCCTCGAGGCCTGAGACCGCAGAGCCGATCGAGCGGCAGATCGTAACAGCCTTGCAGGGCGGGCTACCGATTACACGCCATCCCTATCGGCAGCTATCGCAGCAGCTGGGCATCGACGAGGACGAGCTGCTACAGCGCATGCAACAGATGCTCGACGAGGGTATCATTCGTCGGATCGGCGTGGTTCCCAATCACTACGCCCTGGGCTACCGTTACAACCTGATGGTAGTCTGGGACATCGAAGACACCGCAGTCGATGCCGTGGGTGCCGCTATCGGCGAGCTGGATTATGTCAGCCACTGTTACCGTCGCCCACGGCAGCCGGGCTGGCCCTATAACCTTTTCGCTATGGTGCACGGCAAAAGTCGCGACGAGGTGGATGGCAAGATCGAGCAGCTGCGGGAATACGTCGGCGCCGGCTACCGCGGCCACACCGCGCTGAAAAGCAGCAGAATACTGAAAAAAACCGGCCTGCGACTTCGCCCCGGGGAGACATAGTATGTTCAGGGTTTCACAATTTATGCACACCATTGCCGACCCCGCTTCCGCGCCCCCCTTGCGCAAGCCACGGGCGCCAGTGGTTATCTGGAATCTGATAAGACGCTGCAACCTGTGCTGTAAACACTGTTACTCGATCAGCGCCGATACGGATTTTCCGGGGGAGCTGTCCACGGAGCAGGTCTTCGACGTCATGGATAACCTCGCGGCGTTCGGTGTTCCAGGCCTGATTCTTTCCGGTGGCGAACCCCTGTTGCGGCCCGATATTTTCGACATAGGCCGTCGCGCCAGGGATATGGGCTTTTATGTCGGCCTGTCCACCAACGGCACCTTGATAGAACGGCGCCACCTGGAACCGATCCGCGATGCCGGTTTCCACTATCTCGGCATCAGCATCGACGGTATAGCGGGCACCCACGATGAGTTTCGCCAGATGGAAGGGGCCTTCGACGCCTCGTTGGCCGCCACGCGCATGTGCATGGACAGCGGGATAAAAGTGGGCCTGCGCTTTACCCTGACCCGGGACAACGCCCACGAACTACCACAGTTACTGCAACTGGCCGATGACGAGGGCGTCGACAAATTCTACCTGTCACACCTCAACTACGCCGGGCGCGGCAACCGCAATCGTACCGACGACGCGGTGCACAACATCACCCGCGAGGCCATGGACACGATTTTTACCGCGGCCTGGGAGGATGCAAAAAAAGGCGGCAGCAAGGAATTCGTCACCGGCAACAATGATGCCGACGGGGTCTACCTGTTGTTCTGGGTGCGGGAACACATGCCGGAACTGGAGCCCCTGGTTCGCCAGCGCCTGGAGTTCTGGGGCGGCAACTCCTCCGGCGTCAACGTCGCCAATATCGACAACCTCGGCAATGTACACCCGGACACGTTCTGGTGGGACTACAATCTGGGCAATGTACTGGAGCGGCCATTTTCCGAAATATGGCAGGATCGATCCGACCCGCTGATGGACGGCCTTAAAGCCCAACCGCGACCACTGGAGGGACGCTGTGGCGACTGCGACTACAAACAGATCTGCGGCGGCAATACCCGGGTGCGCGCCTACCAGCTCACCGGTAACTTCTGGGCCGAGGATCCGGGTTGCTATCTGCGCAATGAGGAAATTGGCGTGCGAGCCGACGAGGAGCGCATTCGGGTCACCCCCTATCGACGAGATAGAGCCACTGTGGACGTCAAAAATGTCTCCTGATCCCTTGAGGCGCTTCTGGCTGTTCACCGTCCTTGTGTTGGCGGCACTGCGCCCGTCCCATGAAGTCCTCGCCGACACAACCGACGCCGATGGACTGTACCGCCAACATTGCATGGCCTGCCACGGCGCCGAGCGCCTGGGTGGAACCGGCCCCGCCCTGTTACCCCAGAATTTGAGCCGTCTGCGCCGGGAATCGGCAATCGAAGTGATCGCCGGGGGCCGTGCTCTTACCCAGATGCCCGCCTTTGCCGGGCAGCTCAGCGACAGTGAGATAGCCGGGCTGGCGGATTTTATTTACCGGCCGCCGACGGAAACCCCGACATGGGGCATGGAAGATATACGCAAATCACAAATCATCCACCACCCGCCGGGCTCGCTGGGCGACAAGCCGGTATTCGAAGCCGATCTGCAAAACCTGTTCGTCGTGGTCGAGTTGGGCGACCACCACGCGACCATCCTCGACGGCGACAGCTTCGAAGCCATACACCGTTTCGAAACCCGCTACGCCCTGCACGGCGGCCCCAAGTTCAGCAGCGACGGGCGCTATGTGTTCTTCGCTTCCCGGGACGGCTGGATATCCAAATTCGATCTCTACAAGCTGAAGGTCGTCGCCGAGGTCCGTGCCGGAATCAACACACGCAACGCCGCGGTATCCTTCAACGACAAATACGTCGCCGTGGGAAACTACCTGCCCCACAACCTGGTGATTCTAAGCGCCAGGGACCTGACGCCGATCGCGGTGCTGCCGATGGAAAATGCGCAGGGCAAGAGCTCCCGGGTCAGCGCGGTCTATACCGCGCCACCGCGGGAAAGCTTTATCGTCGCCCTGAAAGACATCGCCGAAATACGTGAGATTCCCTACGGCAATATCGAAGCAGGCAAACCCGTCGCCATGAAAACACTGGAGATGAGCGACTACCTGGATGATTTTTTCTTCAACCAGGAGTACAGCGTGGTCATGGGCGCGTCCCGCCCGGCCGGCAGCGGAAAAAGCTCCGAGGGCGCCTCAGCGGTGGTCATCGAGCTGGATACCGGGCGTAAACTCGCCGATCTCGCGATCCCCGGCATGCCCCACCTTGGCTCCGGCATCAGCTGGGAGTACCAGGGCAAACCGGTTATGGCCACCCCCAACCTGAATTCACCGGCGGTCTCGGTCATCGATATGGAAAGCTGGAAAGTCATCAAAGTACTGGAAACCGAGGGCCCCGGCTTCTTTATGCGCAGTCACAGCCAGACACCCTATGTCTGGACGGATGTCTTCTTCGGCCCGAACAAGGACAAGGTCCATATATTTGACAAAAGCACCCTGAAACTGGTGAAAACCCTGACCCCGGAGCCAGGTAAAACCGCAGCCCATGTGGAATTTACCAAAGACGGCAAATACGCGCTACTGAGTATCTGGGATGTGGACGGCGCGGTCATCGTCTACGATGCCGCCACTCTGCGTGAGATCAAACGCCTGCCGATGAGCAAACCCTCCGGCAAGTACAATGTTTACAATAAAACCCACTACGAGGCCGGAACCAGCCATTGAGTGTTCGGCACCAAACCTGGTAAATCAGGCGCTGAGTGCCGCCAGTTCGACGAGTTCGGGGAGCGTCTGTTCGAGGGTGCCAAGCTTGCCGTGCAGGGCCACCACCTCGCCGATAATGATCGACGCGGGCGCTTTTATGCCATGGGCCTCGATTTCGCCGGCAATAGTTTCCAGCGTGCCCACCACCACCATTTGATCGGGCTGGGTCGCCCGGTGAATGACGGCAACCGGAGTACCGGCATCACGGCCGTGCTCTATCAGCTTTTCGGCGATAGTCGCCAGCTTACCGATGCCCATATAGACCACAAGAGTACTGTGGGCGCGGGCCAGCGCAGGCCAATCCAGGTTGAGGCTGTCATCGCGCAAATGTCCGGTCGCAAAGGTTACGGATTGGGAATAGTCCCGATGGGTGAGCGGGATTCCGGCACAGCTCGACGCACCCGATGCCGAGGTAATCCCCGGGACGACCTCAAAGGGAATCCCCGCCTCGACCAGCACCTCGGCTTCTTCGCCGCCACGGCCGAACACATAGGGATCGCCGCCCTTGAGACGCAGGACGCGTTTGCCGCTGAGCGCCAGCTCAACCATGATCTCGTTGATACGCTGCTGGGGAACGCGGTGATGACCGGCAGACTTGCCCACGGCAATGCGCCGCATGCCTGAGGGCACAAGATCGAGTATTTCCCGGGACACCAGGCGGTCGTAAACCAGAACATCGACCTCCTGCATCAGCCGGTAGGCTTTCAGGGTCAGTAGCTCCGGGTCGCCGGGGCCGGCACCCACCAGGTAGACCACGCCAGGTTTTTTACACACGGGGCTGATCTTCATGGTGCGTGGCTTCCTTTAAACCTTCATTCGCCTGTTGCTACAGGCATACCTTAAAAACAATGGCACTTACTTAAGCGAAAGATCCCTGACCGAATGATTTCGGCCCTACTGCGCTTAAGTAAGTGCCATCAAGCTTAATAAAACTACTGTTCCACCTTAAAGAACAACCCTCCCCCGGAGAGGGAGAGGGAGGCTTTGGGCAGGTCTAGTAGACATCCTTACGAGTGTTGTAGACGTTGAACTTGCCAGTCGGTGTGACAAGGCGCTTGTCCTTGATCACATGCTTCAACTTGCGCGTTTTGTCGTCGACCACCACGATGGCGGAAGTTTGATCCTTGCCGTTCCAGACAGAGAACCACACCTCATCGCCCGCCTTGTTGTACTCGGGCTGTACCACCCGGGCAGGACCCTCGCCGACATCGGCCCACTCGGCGATAGGCAACACTTTGTAGCCCGCATCGAGGTTGTCGATATCATATACCGCTATCGACTGGCTGACCTTGGCATCCGGGTGCAAGGTATTGTCCACCCACAGATTCTTCGAGTTGGGATGGGTCTTGACGAACAGGGAACCACCACCTTGTGCCTTCAGCGTGCGCACCACCTTCCAGGCGTGCTGCTTATGCCCCTCTGGATCTGTGCCGATAAAGGTCATGTGGTCGTTACCCAGGGCCGAAGTGATCCACACGGGACCGAACTCGGGATCGTTGATGTTGGCGCCACGACCCGGGTGCGGAATCTTGGTAACGTCGATCAGCGCTTCGATCTCTCGATCCTTGGCATCGACTACCGCAATCTTGTTGGACTTGTTCGCCGCCGTCAGGAAGTAGCGCTTGGTGGAGTCCCAACCTCCGTCATGCAGATAGCGTGCGGCTTCCAGAGTCGTCACGTTTAACGCATCCATATCGCTGTAGTTCACCAGCAGGATCTTGCCGGTCTCCTTGACGTTGACAATGAACTCCGGATGCTGGTGCGAGGCCACGATAGCGGCAACACGCGGTTCCGGGTGGTACTCCTGGGTATCCACGGTCATGCCACGGGTAGAGACAATCTTTGTTGGCTCCAGGGTCGGGCCATCCATCAACACGTACTGCGGCGGCCAGTAGGCGCCGGCAATCGCGATCTTGTCCTCATAGCCCTTGTACTTGGAAGTCTCCACCGAGCGAGCCTCGAGACCTATCTTGATCTCGGCGACCACCTTGGGCGGGTTCATATACAGATCGATCAAATCTATCTTGGCGTCACGACCAATGGTGTATACATAGCGACCGGAATCTGACGGCCGGGAGATATGTACCGCATAACCGGTCTTGAGTACCGCGATGATATCCTTGCTGTCGCCATCGATCAGCGCCACTTCTCCGGAGTCACGCAGGGTCACTGCCATGATGTTGTCGATATCGTACTTGTGCTGTGGCTTGGAGGGACGTTTTTCGACCGGCACATACACTTTCCAGCTTTCTTTCATCTCTGCCATGCCCCACTCGGGGGGTTGCGGAGGCTCGTGCTGCAGGAAGCGCGCCATGATGTCGATTTGCTCTTCGGTGAAATCGCCCGACGTGCCCCAGTTGGGCATGCCGCCCGGGCTACCGTAGTTGATCAGCACTTTGAGGAATTCCGTACCGCGCTCCTGGGTGATATCAGGGGTCAGCGGCTTGCCTGTGGCCCCTTTGCGCAATACGCCGTGGCAGCCTGCGCAGCGTTCAAAAAAGAGTTTGGTGGCAATATCAAACTCTTCCTGGGTCATATCCGGCGCACCCGGGCTTACCACCCGTTTCATGTCACCGGCTGGGGTGGGCGCTCCCTTGTAAGCCATTTCACCAGGGCTTACACCCGGGTGGTCAGATTTTTCCTCGGCGAAGCTCGCCGCCGCTGAAAAAGTTAAGCCCGTAAAGACTGCCGCCATCGGCAGTATCTTTCCCCATTGTGCGATTTTTTTCTTCATTTCTTCTCCCCTCTGCAGGAATAGCGGTTGCGTTGCACAGACTAAGCATCTGTGGGAAAACTGCTTTGACGCATATCAAGAAAACCCCCCTGAGTACTCAGGAATCGGACGCGATATGGTCTGCCGCGCTCTTTTTCCGCTTTTCGCGCCTTTTGCGCTTTTCCACCAGGGGGGGGCAGCGGTGATCATCCCAGTACGTCACCTGGCACTCGAGACAGTAGTGGCATTCGCTGTCGTTGATCTCGCCGGTCGGCTTGATCGCCGCTATCTGGCACTGGTGAGCGCAGGTCTGGCAGGGCTTGCCGCATTCCCGGCGCCGGCGCAGCCAGTCAAAAATCCTGAAGCGGGTGGCAAAACTCAAGCCGGCCCCCAGTGGGCACAGGTACTTGCAGTAGAACTTACTGTTGAAGGCCGACATCAGGAGCAATGCCACGGCATAGACTACAAATACCGGCTCCCGGGCAAAGCGCAGGATAAATGTCGTTTTGAAAGGCTCTACCTCGGCCAATTTTGCTGCGGTTACCATGGAGTCCAGGGACAAGCCCACTAGCGCGATCAGGATAAAGTACTTGATCGCCCACAGCCGCTCATGCACCCTCTGGGGAAAGCGATACCCCTCGAACCCCAGCCATGTCGTCAGCTTGCTGATCAAGTCCTGGGCCGCGCCAAAGGGGCATAGCCAGCCGCAAAACACGCCCCGGCCCCAGAGTAGAATACTGATCGCGACAAAGCCCCACAGCAAGAAAACAATGGGCTCTATCAATAGTGTGTCCCAGGAAAACCCGCCACCCACACTATGGAAGAAGGCGAGCAGGTTGATGACCGAGAGTTGCGCCGAGCAATAGAAGCCGATAAAGAATACCGTGAACAGCAAATACATATTGCGCAGGCGATAGAACAAGCGCTCGTGTTCGACCAACCAGTCCTGGAAGAACAGCACCGCCAATAAAAGCAGCAGCGCCAGCACCATGATGACCAGCTCGACGCGTCGCTCTTCCCAGTGCAGCTTCCACGCCGGCTCGTCCCAGGCCACGTCTGTGGCGGGCGCTTGTTCCACACCGGGCATAGCCGGCGCACGACTGCGGGGGATGCCATAGGCCTCCGCCACCCGGTGTACCGATTTGTTTACCGAACTGGTCAGCACCATGGCAGTGATCGTGGCGCCGGTTATGCCGTCGATACCGACGTACCCCTCCCGGCCCTGCGCCCCGACCCGAATGCGATCCGTGGTGTTTTTCCCGACAAATTGGCCGACGAAGGCTGCCAAATCCGCATCCGAGACACCGATCACCAGAATCGGCTCCTCGTGGTGCAAAATATCAACACCGGTTATCCGCCCGTCTTCCCCCAGCCCGACCAGGGTATTGATGGGTTTGCCGGAATAGGCGGATATCGGCGCCAGCTCAATGCTGGCAAAGGCGTAACCGAGCTGCCCCCGCTCGCTGCGAACGGAATACGCCGGCGCCTTGCCGTTGAGGGGTGTTATACTGTGGGCCTCGGGAAACACCCGCCGCACCTGCTCCAGGCTCAGTTCGTCGCCCCATACCGGCGCGGCGTGAAACAGGGGCAGAATGACCCACAGCAGAAGAAAGATACGGTAACAATGCATGCACAGACCCACGCGGATGCATCGCAAGGCATCCCTGTATTATTGGCGCCCCATACTATTACTACCCGGGCAGCACCTCAATTGATATGTATCAAGCAAAGCCGCGCTATTTTAGCGCCCTGGTAAGCCATGGCCTCGCTCGGAAAACTCTGCGCACTGCTATTGTTCTCACCCATGTTCTCACCCATGGCCCTGGCCACAGGCAGTTCCGACACGGTTAATGAGCGCTTTGCCGTCACCCGGGCTGAAATGGAAGCGCACTGGCGTGTAGACTGCGACGCCAGCTGGCGTAGCCTGCGGGAGATAGCCAACACCTTTGGCCGGGTGGGTAACTGTAAAATCCCGCCCGACCTCGTGCGCCAACTGCAATTGTGCGAGTTTATCCACCAGCCCCCGGGGAGATCTTCCACCGGCAAATGCCCCGATTACCACGCGGCAAAACACGCATTGACACGGGAGGACTGCGACTCTGTCATCCCACTATTGCAATCGGCACTGGAATGTCGCGAATAAACCTCATAGAATTCGCGCTGCGGTCCGCCAGACCGTTATTTTATTGATAGAGATCAAGAAAGCACCCCCGCACAGCGGCTAACATTATTTCAGCGGAGCCCCGTGGTGACGCAGTGCCTGTATTATGCCTACGCTATAAAGAGGATTAAGAAATGTCCGAGCAAAAATCTTCCGACGCCGAATCGATACCGATGATGCAAAAGCTGCTGGATAACCCATTCCTGCTTTTATTTATAGGAGTCGCGGCGCCTTCAATCCTGTTCCTGGGTTGGGGGCTCGTGGAAATCTTTACCGTTCCCATGCGCTAGTGGCACACACCACCTGAAAACACACAACAAATCCATAAAAAGGGGATATAACAATGTCCAGCCTGTCGCCTCCGTCGAAAAAACTTTGGTGGAACGAACCCATACACAAAACCGAGTTAATGTGGATTTCCCTGGTTTTTGTCTGGGGCCTGATCATGACCTTCATGATGCCTTACTGGCATGTGGTGGGAAAACAGAACCTCGGCACTGAAACCTACAAAACGACGCCCAAGGCGTTCCAGGCGAGTACCGAGGCATTCGTTGAACAGTACACGGTGCGCAATGAGGGGCCGCGGAACTTCCCGGTTGTTGCCCCCCCCGCGGGTGGCGACGTCTATATGATCGCCCGGCTGTATGACTGGTGGCCCATTGTTGAATTGAAAAAGGGTGAGTCCTATCGCTTCCACCTGTCCTCCCTGGATATGCAGCATGGCTTTTCCCTGCAACCTGCCAATATCAATATTCAGGTCGTACCGAACTACGAACATGTGTTCACCCTGACACCCAATGCATCAGGTGAGTACTCTATTATCTGTAACGAATACTGCGGTATCGGCCATCATCTGATGATCGGCAAATTACTGGTAGTGGACTAGGGGATTGAGACATGGTTAACAACGAATTTCGAACTTGCCCGGACACCGGGCTTAAATTTTACAGTTCCGCAGAGAATTTGCTGAAAGTCAACGCCGTTGCTGCAGTGGTCTTTCTGCTGGTGGGTGGTTTCTACGGCCTGCTGGTCGGCCTCACGCGCTGGCAGGCGGTGCATTTGCTGGCCGCCGACAACTTCTACATGGTGCTGACCTTACACGGTCTCAACGTGCTGATCTTCTGGATGATTTTCTTCGAGATCGCCATATTGTACTTCTGCTCTTCGGTCTTGCTCGGCTGTCGTTTGGCGACGCCCCGCTGGGCCTGGGCGGGTTTTGTCCTCATGGTGGTCGGGGCGGTCATGAACAACGTGATCGTCCTCCAGGGCGCCTCCAGCGTCATGATGACCTCCTATGTGCCGATGGAGGCCGATCCCCTCTTCTACCTCAGCCTCATCCTGTTTGCGGTGGGAGCCTTGATCGGCTGTTTCGTATTTTTCGGCACCCTGGTAGTGGCCAAGGCGGAGAAAACCTATGAAGGTTCGGTGCCACTGGTCACTTTCGGCGCGATCACCGCGGCAATCATTGCGGTATTTACCATTGTCAGTGGCGCCATCATCCTGATACCGACCTTCCTCTGGAGCGTGGGCGTGGTGGGCGAAATCGACGCCCTGGCCTATCGCCTGATCTGGTGGGCCTTTGGACACTCCTCACAGCAGATCAACGTGGCCGCCCATGTCGCCGTCTGGTATGCCATCGCCGCTATAGTATTCGGCGCCAGGCCCCTATCAGAGAAAGTGAGCCGCACGGCCTTCCTGATGTACATCGTGTTCCTGCAGCTCGCCAGTGCTCACCACTTGTTGGTGGACCCCGGGGTCAGCGCCAACTTCAAGATGTTCAACACCAGTTACGCCATGTACCTGGCCGTGATGGCCTCCATGGTACACGGCCTGACGGTGCCCGGCTCCATAGAAGCCGCACAACGTGCCAGGGGCTACTCGGCCGGCTTGTTCACCTGGCTGCGCAAGGCGCCCTGGGGTAATCCCGTCTTCTCCGGAATGTTTATCTCCCTGGTCGGCTTCGGCTTCCTCGGCGGTATTACCGGTGTCGTCATGGGTGCGGAGCAAATCAATATCCTGATACACAACACCTTGTATGTCCCCGGCCACTTCCATGCAACCGTGGTTCTGGGCAGCACCCTGGCCTTTATGGCGATGTCTTACTGGCTGGTGCCGGTATTGTTCCGCAGGGAACTGGTGCTGAAGGGCATAGCCAAATGGCAACCCTACCTGTTCGGGCTCGGCATGACCGGCGTGTCACTGTTCCTGATGGGAGCGGGCACCCTGGGCGTACCACGTCGGCACTGGGATATCGGTTTCGCCGGCACCGGGGGTATCACCCATGAATTCCCCGCGGCGGCCTATACCATGCTGGCACTGAACGGCATGTCCGTCATCCTCGCGGTAATCGGTGGTGCGGCGTTCTGTGTGATCATGGTCGGTACCATACTGTTCGGCAAAAAGCTCGGTAATCAGAAAATGGCTGAGCCCTGCATTGTCGCTCCGGTCACCGACGAAGAGTACGAGGCCAACGGCGGTAGTGCCTACGCCATACCGGGCACATTGGTGTTGGCGATGGTGTTCTTTGTGAGCTTTGCACTGTATTATTTCATCAACTGGAAATACCTGGCAGAGACCTGGGGCATCGCTTAAACCGGATTTTTTATCGGTCTAACTCACCGGCCGATGCCTCAGGTATCGGCCGGTTTTCTTTTTCTATGAGCTCTCACCATGTTGAAAACCCTTCGGCAAGCGGGCATCGGCCTGCTTGCGCTGTTCAGTCTCGCTGTCGCAGCGGCGGATCCCGACTTCGCCGGCTTCAGCCACGATGAGGCGCTGGACTACAGCCAGGCCGCCATCGGCACCACCTTGCAAGGAATAGAACTGCGCAAGACGGATGGCTCCGTGACCTCAATCGAGGCCTACCGCGGCAAGCCGCTGGTCATCAGTATGATATTTACCAGTTGTCACCATGTCTGCCCGAACACCACCCGGTACCTCGATGAAGTGGTGCAAAAAGCGCGATCGGCCCTAGATGAAGACAGCTTCCAGGTTGTCAGTATCGGTTTTGATACCGCCAACGACAGCCCCGAGCGAATGGCTGAATTCAGGGTGCGTAGCGCGGTCGACGATCCAAACTGGGATTTCCTGTCCGCGGATGCCGCCACAATGGCTGAGTTGACCAGGGCGCTGGGGTTTATTTACTACGCCTCGCCCCGGGGCTTTGATCATCTTGTGCAGTCCACCGTGGTCGATGGCAAAGGCACTATTTATCGCCAGGTTTACGGCATGTCCTTCGACACGCCCTTGTTGATCGAGCCGCTCAAGGAGCTGGTCTTCGGTCGCCCCAGGGAGCAATCCACGCTGCAACATATGACAAACCGCATCCGGCTGTTTTGCACCGTATACGACCCGGCAACGGACTCCTACCGGATTGACATTTCAGTGTTCATCGGTACCTTTGTCGGCATGGTGGTCTCCATCCTGTTCGGCACTGTGCTGATCAAGGAGTGGCGGCGCAGTATTAAGGCGGGATGATGAAAACGCTATTAAAAAAGGGCTTCAACCAGCTCGACAACCTCTTTTCCCTGGCGTTCACCCCGCAATGGAACCCCATGTACCAGCTGGGCGCCCTGTCCTTCTTCTACTTCTGGGTAGTGGCGGCAACCGGGGTCTACCTGTTTATTTTCTTCGAGACCAGCATCAGCGGCGCCCACACCTCCCTCGAACAAATCACCCATGGACAGTGGTATATCGGCGGCGTCATGCGCAGTTTTCATCGCTACGCCTCTGCGGCCATGGGTATTTGCATGACCCTGCACATGCTGCGGGAATTCGCCCTGGACCGATACAGCGGTGTGCGCTGGTTCAGCTGGGTATCGGGCATTCCCCTGCTGTGGCTGCTGTTCGCCTCGGCGATAGGCGGCTATTGGCTGGTCTGGGACATCCAGGCCCAGTACATCGCGCAACTAACCGCCCAGTGGTTCGATTGGCTGCCGATCATGGTCGACCCCATGGCCGGCAATTTTCTCAATGAATCGGCCCTCAGCGACCGCTTCTTTTCCTTGCTGGTGTTTCTGCATATCGGCATTCCCCTGACCTTGCTGCTGGGCATGTTTATCCATATCAAACGCATCACCGGCGCGCGCAACAACCCGGCCCGTGGGCTCGCGGCCGGCACCCTGGGTGCCATGCTGGTGGTTTCCCTGTGGCAACCCGCCTTGAGCCAGGCTCCGGCCAATCTCGATGTCGCCGTGACCGAGGTCGGGCTGGACTGGATATTCCTCAACCCCTACACCCTGATCGACAGCTGGGGGCCCGGCCAGACCTGGGCGCTGCTGGTCGGGCTGTCGACGGCGCTGACCCTGCTGCCCTGGCTACCGTCGCGACGGGAAAAACCTACCCCCGTGGCCGTGGTCGACCCGGATAACTGCAACGGCTGCGGCTGGTGTCTTGCAGACTGCCCCTACGACGCGGTCACCATGAAGGAACACGATTACAAAAAGGGCCACCAACAATCCGTGGTCAACCCCGACCTGTGTATCAGCTGTGGAATATGTGCCGGCGCCTGCCCCTCCTCCTCGCCCTTCCGGCACGTGGATGAACTAACCACGGGAATCAGCATCCCGGGCTTTCATATCAAGGACCTGCTGACCCTGACAGAAAAGAAACTACACGCGCTCAAAGGCTCAAACCGGATTATGGTGTATGGCTGCGACCACGGCAGTGTGGTCGACAAGCTCACATCAGACAGCGTGGCGACTATCAGCATGCCCTGCACGGCTCTGGTACCCCCGGCATTTATCGATTATGTGTTGCGCAAGGAACTGGCGGAAGGCGTGATGATCAGCGGCTGCTGTGAGGGCGACTGCTACTATCGCCTGGGCAATACCTGGATGGATCAGCGCTTCAGCAACGAGCGCATGCCGCCACTGCGTACCAGGGTGCCCAGGGAAAAAATCCGCGTCCGCTGGCTGGGAGAACAGGGTACCGGGCAACTGGTGCGTGAGGTTGCGGAATTCCAGACAGAGCTGGCCGCCGGCGCCCCCCTCCCTATCGAGGAGGTGAGCTGATGCCCGGGGTCGCACAAATTTTTGGGCAAATAGTCCTGTACGCGCTGTTCTTCGTACCCCTGGCTTACATAACCCACTCCCCCACCCACCAGTACTTGCCCGACGATATGGCCGTGTTGAAAATAGCGATCCGCCATGCCGGTAAAATCATCGGGGAGTGCACCCCCCTGACCGGGGCTGAATACGACAAGCTCGCCGCTAATATGAAGCGGCCCGAGCTCTGCCCGCGGGAGCGTTCGCCCTTGAAACTGACTCTGCTGCTCGACGGGGAGGCGCTGTACAGAGACACCATACCCGCCTCCGGCCTGCACCGGGACGGCGTTTCCAGCATGTACCAGCGCTTTGTTTTACCCGCCGGACCGCACCACCTCCAGCTGTTCATGAACGACGATGCCTCGGCCGAGGGCAACACCTGGGAGCTGGATCAAAACATCGAGCTGTTGCCGACCCAGGTCATGGTTGCCCAGTTCAGGGAGGGCTTCGTATTACAGTAAACCCGGATTCAGACTACAGCCTGGAGGTCCCCGCGGATTCACGACGCAGCCTGGCCCTGGGCTGGTTGTGGCTGAGCGTGGTCGCCTTGCTGGGCGCCGGCGTGTTCTCCCTGTTACTGGTGATGTCGCGCACCCCGTATGTGTCCGACATCATTCCCTGGATCGACTTTTTCCACTCGGCCCTGGTGATCCACGTGAACCTGTCGGTACTGGTGTGGAGCCTCGCCTTCGGCGGTATCCTCTGGAGCCTCAACCAGCGACCCGGAAAACCCTGGCTGGCCTGGCCGGCGCTGTTTCTGGCCTGCCTGGGCGCCGCCGTCATAATCGTCTCGCCTTTTGTTCGCGACGCCCAGCCGTTGATGAGCAACTATATACCGGTACTCCAGCATCCACTGTTTTTTGCCGGGCTACTGCTGTTCGCGCTGGGTTTTGTCCTGCTGGTCCTTAACAGCATGATTTTTATGGCCCCGGTTGGCCCCTGGATGAGTGGCCAGGGCGCGCTTCGCTTCGGCTTGAATACGGCAGCGGTATCCGCCGCCGTCGCCCTGATTTGCTTTGCCTGGTCCTGGGTCCGGATGCCGGATTATCTTCTTGGCCAGTCCTTTTTCGAACTGCTGTTCTGGGGCGGTGGCCATGTTCTGCAGTTTACCTATACCCTGTTGATGCTGGTGGCCTGGTTATGGCTGAGCAGCCGCGCCGGGCTCAAATTGCCGCTGACCCCGCGGGTGGTCCTGGTTATTCTGTTCGTCGGTGTGGCCTGCGTATTCCTGTCACCCCTGATCTACCTGGCATACCCCATTACCGCACTGGAACACATCGAGTTGTTTACCTGGTTGATGCGCTGGGGCGGCAGCCTGGCGACCCTGCCCCTGGCACTGGCGATTATCGTCGCGCTGTTGCGCTACGGCGGCAGTAGCGAAGAGGAATGGCTGGCACGGTCCAGCCTGCAAAGCTCCGTCTTCCTGTTCGGCATCGGCGGGATTATCGGCTTTATGATTTCCGGCAGCAACGTCACCATTCCGGCCCACTACCACGGCTCCATCGTCGGTGTCACCCTGGCTTTGATGGGCGTGTGCTATATGTTATTGCCGCTGTTAGGCTACCCCCTGCGTAATATCAAGCTCGCCCAGTGGCAGCCGGTGGTCTATAGCGGCGGCCAGCTCATGCACGTGGCCGGCCTGGTGTGGTCCGGCGGTTACGGGGTGCAACGCAAGGTCGCGGGTGCGGAACAAGGCCTGGACTCTATTGAGCGGGTGCTCGGTATGGGCCTAATGGGGCTGGGGGGTCTGGTCTCCTCCATCGGGGGCCTGCTGTTCCTGATCGTCGTGCTGCGAGCCCTCCTCTCCAAGCAGGTTACGCATCAAGCTGAATGAGGGCAGTGACAGCGCCATGATGATGAGGAAAAAAATAATATTGCGCTGCGGCAGCGGTTTGCCGTAGAACCTTTCCAGCAGGACCAGCAACTGGCTGCTGAT